>CAVICC010000009.1:0-57539 GCA_963641405.1 bacterium
GACCTAAACAGTGGAGCATCGACATCAACTTCAAATCTGCCACAGGATCAGATTGAGGATTATGCCCTAAACAGCGATGGCGACACAATGACATTTAATTTTGCAACATCAGAAGATGGAACTACTCACTATCTTGTCTGCGGTATTTCACTTTCTCTTAATAATAAGAGTGAAGGTTATGAGACATATGGTGCTGATCTTTCAGCTAAAAAGAATATCATACTTGCAGATATTACTAACATTATTGGCGAGTATACTATGGAACAGTATAATTCTGACAAAAATGCAGTACAGGACAAGATTTTAAAATCACTACAGAATAAATTCGGAGCTGATTATATCGTAGGTGTTAATTTTGTCTCTGCGCTCACACAGTAGCGTATACGCAAAGTAATAATAAGATACAGGTGGTGATCAACAGATGGGTGACGTTTTATCTCAAAGTGAGATAGATAATCTGCTCAGTGCTTTAAGCAGCGGTGAGCTCGATGTAGATGAAATAAAAGAAAATAGTGAACAGCAGGTCAAAGATTATGATTTTGCCCGCCCATCTAAATTTTCAAAAGAACATCTGAGAACATTAGAGATTATTTTTGAACATTACGGAAGACTTCTTACATCGAATCTTCCGGTTTACCTCAGAAAAAACGTTCAAGTAGAAGTTATGAATTCTGAAGCAGTCACATATTCAGAATTCTCAAATGCATTATCAAATCCGGTTTTACTTGGGATCGTAAATTTTGCTCCATTGCAGGGTAATATAATTATTGAGATGGCATCAGGACTTGGCTATGCCATAGTAGACCGAATGCTCGGTGGCAGAGGCGATACTCTTGATAAGACAAGGGATTTTTCAGAGATAGAGCTTCTTATCATAGAAAGAATCATGGTTATCTGTGTCAATCTGCTTATAGAACCGTGGGAGAATGTCGTTGAAATACAGCCTCATCTAGAGCGTATAGAGACCAATTCGCAGTATGCACAAATCATATCGCCAAGTGAGATGATTGCCATAATAACTATGAATATAAAAATCGGGGAAGTTGAAGGTCTTATGAATATATGCCTTCCATACATTACACTCGAATCAGTTATAGAGAAACTTAATACCAGATACTGGTATTCTAATATTCAAAATCATGATGAAACAAGCTATAGACAGTCAATCGAAAGTCTTATTAAAAAGGCACCGATTCCTGTAAAAGCGGTGTTGGGCAAAAGTCTTATATCCGTAAAGGACTTTTCTACACTTGTCCCGGGCGATGTTATAAAGCTTGACAGGAATGTTGAGGATGAACTGGATGTGTATGTCGGGAATATCAATAAATTTACTGCACTGCCGGGTACATCAGGTGAAAAATACGCAGTAAGGATCACTTCGGTAGTCAGAGAGGAGCAATAAATCATGGACGGAGTTTTATCGCAGGAAGAAATAAATGCATTATTAAATAACGACACATCTTCCAGCAAAAACAGTGAAATCTTGACAGAGGCAGAAAAAGATGCCATTGGGGAAATCGCTAATATAAGCATGGGAACAGCAGCGACAACACTGTTTTCTCTTGTAAATAGAAAAGTAGAGATATCTACACCGGTTGTTTCTTTTGCAACCTGGGATAGTATCGCAGATGAATATGAAAAGCCATGTGTATTTATAAAGATCGGATACACACAGGGATTAAACGGAAGCAACATCCTTGTCCTTCGGGAAAAGGATGTAAAAATCATCACAGATCTTATGATGGGCGGAGATGGAACAAATATAGATGGTGAGATAGGAGAGCTTCATCTTAGCGCTATAAGTGAGGCTATGAACCAGATGATGGGATCATCTGCCACATCGCTTTCTTCAATGCTCAATTATACAATAGACATCAGTCCTCCTATTGCTGAGGTAGTTGATCTGAAAAACACTTTGAATGAAGGAGATATAGATGATTTCCTTTCTGATCAGTTTGTAAAGATTTCATTTAGAATGGAAATAGGAGATCTTGTTGACAGCGAGATAATGCAGTTATATCCACCTGAATTTGCAAAACAGATGTGCCAGGGTGTAATAGCAAATATGGAGCTTGACAGCGAAAATGTACGTGAGGAAGCGCCTGTTTCTCATGAAAGTACAAGGCAGGACACACCAACAGCGGCTTCTTCGCCAGTTTTAAATAACACTAATACTATGAACCAGAATATGATGAATCAGAATATGATGAATCAGAATATGAATTTTCAGAATAACTATAATGAACAGCCTATAAATGTTCAGCCTGCACAGTTTACACCTTTTGGTGCGATGCCTAATCCTGTTTATCAGCCTGAAAACATCGACCTGATCATGGATGTGCCCCTTGAGGTTACAGTGGAACTGGGACGTACCAAGAAATCAATATCTGAAATTCTAGATTTTGGTCCTGGAAAGATCATTGAGCTTAATAAGCTTGCGGGGGAACCTATTGATGTCCTTGTAAACGGAAAATATGTTGCCAAAGGTGAGGTTGTTGTTATCGAGGAAAGTTTTGGCGTCAGAATAACTGAGATCATAAATTCAAACAAGAACAGTTAGTAATTACAAAGGAAGATATATGAACATGATATTGGGCTTATCATCTTTAGACAGTTTTGTCCAACTTATCACCGTTTTGATCATTTTTGTCTTTGTCCTTATACTTACATATTTTACGACAAGATGGATGGCAGGAGTACAAAAAGGTCGCAGCTTCAATAAAAATCTGCGTATAGTTGAGACAATCCATGTTGGAAATAACAAGATGATCAGTATAGTTGAAACAGGGAAAAAATATATTGTTGTCTCAATTGGTAAAGATGAAATTAATTATCTTACCGAATTATCGAGCAATGATTTAAAAGATCTATCATTTATTAATTCCGAAAATGCAAAAGCACAACCTGATACTTTTGCAGAAATAATAGATCGACTAAAGAAAAATTACAGTAACAGGAGCAAAAATGAATAAATTTATGAACAGATTTAAGAAGTTCTACTGCAAAGCATCATTTGTCTTTGCAGTTGCTGTTCTTATGACCGCAATTTCATTATGCATATTTAAGCCTTCGTCAGTTATGGCAAGTGATATAAGTACAACAGAAATTACAAATGACCTTGATGATGTTACAAGCATGGATTCAGGTGACAAGGATCTTGCCAATGCAACAGGTAGCAATACCAACGGTCTTAGTGTCTATTATAACAATGACTCCGGATCACTATCTACACCGATCCGCATGTTTTTAGTACTTACCGTATTAGCTCTTGCACCATCCATCCTTATTATGCTTACATCATTTACAAGGATAATAATAGTGCTGCATTTCGTCAGAACAGCAATAGGAACTCAGACGGCTCCTCCGAACCAGGTTCTTGTTGGTCTGGCATTATTTTTGACACTTTTTATCATGTGGCCTACATTTTCTACTATAAATGAAAAAGCTATCAAACCACTTGATGCCGGTATTATAACACAACAGGAAGCTATCAAAGAAGCCGAGGGACCTTTTAGAGAGTTCATGTATGGCCAGACACAGACAAAGGACTTAAAGCTATTTGTTGATATATCAGGCGAGGAATATGATGATTACGAGGATGTTCCTTTTACAACTCTTGTTCCTGCTTTTATATTAAGTGAGCTTAGGACAGCCTTTATATTAGGCTTTCTGATATATATACCATTTATAGTTATTGATATGGTAGTTTCATCAGTACTTATGTCAATGGGAATGATGATGCTTCCACCGACAACCATTTCGCTGCCTTTTAAGGTACTTTTGTTTATTCTTGCAGATGGCTGGGATCTGGTTATTGGTAATCTTGTCAAGACATTTTATTAGGAGGTGGACTTATGATTACCCAGGAAGCAGTATTGGACATTGCCAGAGAGGCAATATATACAATGATCATTACATCGGCACCTTTGTTGTTAGTTTCATTGATCGTTGGTCTTATAATAAGTATTTTTCAGACAGTCACATCTATACAGGAACAGACTCTTACATTTGTGCCAAAAATCCTTGCGATCTTTATTGTGCTTATGCTTTGTGGATCCTGGATGCTTGATAATATGTCAGGCTTTATGATTGATCTGTGGTCTAAATTTAGTTACTACATAAGCATGGGATAGACATATGATTAATTATTCTTTTTCTATTGCTAATTTTGAATATTTTCTGTTGATACTTGTGCGCATAGCATCGTTTGCATATATAGCTCCGTTTTTTGGGGATTCTGCGGTGCCAAACCGCGTCAAGATAGGTTTATCAGCTTTTGTTGCATTATTTATGTACAATATCATAGAAAGACCACAGCTTTCCTATGTTAGTGCAATAGGTTATGCTGTTTTGGTTATTAAAGAAGGAATTACAGGGCTGCTAATAGGTTTTGCAGCTAATATATGTAATTCCATTGTTGTTTTTGCAGGAAATATAATTGATATGGACATCGGATTATCGATGGCAACAGAATTTAATCCATCAATGAACTCAGAAACAACGGTAAGTGGTGATTTTTACTACTATGTCATAATGCTTTTGCTACTAATATCGGATATGCACGACTATGTTCTAAGAGCGGTGTGTGATTCATTTTCCGTTGTGCCACTTGGTGGGGCAGAGTTTAATTTTGACCATTTGCTCACCTTTATGACAAAATATATGGGAGATCTGTTTATCATTGGATTTAGGATATTTCTTCCGTTTTTTGCATGCATTATGGTTCTTAACTGCATACTAGGTATCATGGCAAAGGTTGCACCTCAGATGAACATGTTCTCCGTTGGTATCCAGCTAAAGATACTCGTTGGACTTGTTGTATTATTTCTGACTATATATCTTGCTCCAAGTATTGCAAACTTTATTATTACCGAAATAAAAACAATGGTGGTATCTGTAATTGAAGGAATGTACTGACAGCACAATATACAAAAACGAACTGAATATAGTCTTTCCTTACAACCTGCAATGGTTCGCCCAGGAAGGCGAGGGCGGTGAAAAAACTGAGCCTGCAACCGACAAAAAATTAAAAGATGCCAGAGAAGAAGGCAAAGTAGCCAAAAGTAAGGAACTTACAGCAGCATTTGACCTTATTGTTCTTTTTTTGGTATTAAAGATTTTTATATCTTATGT
This sequence comes from bacterium, assembly GCA_963641405.1. Taxonomy (GTDB): domain Bacteria; phylum Bacillota; class Clostridia; order Lachnospirales; family Lachnospiraceae; genus Roseburia. The sequence continues at coordinate 5,134 of CAVICC010000009.1, forward strand.
CGGTGAAAAACTGCTTGGTATTTTCTCATATATATATAGCAGGATGCCTGATTTTCTTAATGAGACACAAAAAAATATGTCTTCGGTATCTGTGAGAAATTTTATAAATGATATACTTTTACAGTTTTTACTTATTGTATTGCCTTTTTTCTTATTCGGTGTAGTGATCACGCTTCTCGTAAGCATTATACAGGTAGGCTGGAAAATATCCACAAAGCCGCTGGAGCCTAAATTTAGTAAATTTAATCCTATAAACGGCTTTAAGCGTATATTTTCAAAGGATTCTTTTTTCGAACTTATTAAGTCAATACTTAAGATAGGAGTTATTGCATATGTGGCATATACATCAGTAAAATCGCACCAAAATGATATTTTTATCATGTATGAACTGCCTTTAAATCAGGCAATTGCACTGATCGGTGATATCATAATTAATACAGGACTTAAGATCAGCATAGTTTATCTGGTCGTCGGAATCGCTGATTTTGTTTACAACAAGCACAAATTCAATGAGGACATGAAGATGACCAAACAGGAAGTAAAGGACGAGTTCAAAAATACCGAAGGAGATCCACAGATCAAAGGTCAGCAGAAGCGCCGTATGCAGGAAGCATCACAGAGAAGAATGATGCAGGATGTTCCAAAAGCAGATGTAGTCATTACTAACCCTACTCATTTTGCTGTAGCAGTAAAGTACGATCCAAATACTGCTCAGGCTCCCGTTGTCATAGCAAAAGGGCAGGACTATGTAGCTTTTAGAATCAAAGAGATAGCAAAAGAAAATGATATCAGCATATTTGAAAACAAGCCTCTTGCAAGAATGTTATTTCACAATGTGGATCTTGGCTGTGAAATTCCGCCAGAGCTTTATCAGTCGGTGGCTGAAATACTTGCTGTTATTTATAAAGAAAACAATTAATAAAAAATATGCGCATTTGCCTGGTGCGTAAAAATACTATAAATATATTATTACATGAGAAGGGAGGAATAGAATATGCTAAAGAAAGCTGATTTAGGTGTTGGACTTTACCTGCTTTGTGCAGTCATTTTCTTTATCGTACCTATTCCTTCGGTTCTCCTTGATGTTATGCTTGCGATAAATATTTCTATCGCACTCATTGTACTTTTTCGAGTGCTTTTTGCAAAAGAAGTACTCGATTTGTCATATTTTCCAACATTATTGCTCTTTACAACAATATTTAGGATATCTCTAAATGTATCGTCTACAAGACTTATCCTATCCACAGGCAATCCAGGAACGGTTGTATCTGTATTCGGAAGTTTTGTCGGTGGCGGAAATCTGGTCATTGGAGCTATCGTTTTCATAGTTCTTATCATTATCCAGTTCGTTGTCATCAATAAAGGTTCTGAGCGAGTTGCAGAAGTAACTGCCAGGTTTACACTCGATGCCATGCCTGGTAAACAGATGGCTATTGATGCTGACCTAAATACCGGCGCAATAACAGACAAAGAAGCTCAGGAACGCCGTAAAAAAATCCAGGAAGAATCAAGCTTCTTTGGCGCGATGGATGGTGCTACAAAGTATGTAAAAGGAGATGCTACTGCCGGTATCATCATTACACTCATAAATCTGGTCGGAGGAACCATAATGGGTGTTATGTTTCAGGGACTTGGGGCAAGTGAAGCAATACAGAAATTTGGACTGCTTACAATTGGTGACGGACTTGTATCACAGATTCCATCTCTTTTGATATCTCTCTCAACAGGTATCCTTGTAACAAAGGGCTCCAATGATAATGATTTTAGTGCTGAGCTTTTAAAACAATTATTTGGCACTGCAAGAGTGCTTTATCTTGTAGGTGGGGTGCTAGTATTCCTTGGCATTGTAACTCCGCTCCGCCATGAATGGTGGCTTTTTCTTGGGCTTGCAGCTATACTTATCCTTGTCGGTAAGAAGATGGAAAAAACTGCTGACATAGAGAGCATAGAAGAAGAAACTGCACAGGCAGAAAGTGATGCGGAAGAAATAAGAAAACCTGAAAATGTCGTATCACTCTTGCAAGTTGATCCGATAGAACTTGAATTCGGTTACGGTATAATACCACTTGCAGATGTAAATCAAGGAGGAGATCTTCTTGATAGAGTTGTGATGATAAGACGTCAGATTGCCCTAGAACTTGGAACTGTCGTTCCTATCATACGTTTAAGAGACAATATCCAGCTCAATCCCAACCAGTATATAATCAAAATAAAAGGTATACAGGTTACGGAAGGAGAAATTCTTTTTGATCACTATATGGCTATGAATCCTGGCTACGTAGAAGAGGAGATAACTGGTATTCCGACCTTTGAGCCATCCTTCCATCTGCCAGCTATCTGGATAACAGAAAGCCAGAGGGAACGCGCTGAAAGTTTAGGGTATACAGTAGTAGATCCTCCATCAATAATAGCAACACACCTGACAGAAGTTATCAGATCTCATATCGCTGAGCTTCTTACCAGACAGGATGTACAAAATCTTGTCAACAATCTTAAGGAATCAAATCCAGTTATCGTTGACGAGCTTATACCAAAACTTCTCGGTCTTGGAGAAGTGCAGAAGGTATTACAAAATCTCCTCTGCGAGGGTATTTCAATTCGTGATCTGCTTACTATCTTTGAAGTGCTCGCTGATCATGCGCAGACAGCAAGAGATACCGATGTCCTTACAGAATATGTAAGACAGGGACTAAAACGTGCTATTTCAAGTAAATATTTTCCTGCAAACGAGACAACAAGCGTTATCACGCTCGATCCAAAGGTCGAACAGGAGATCATGTCATCTGTTAAACATACAGAACAAGGTGCTTATCTGTCACTTGATCCGGATAAGACCAAGAGCATCATAAATTCTGTTGAAACTGAGATTGGAAAGTTGGAAAGTTTAGGAAAGAGTGCTATTATAATTACATCTCCTATAGTGAGAATGTATTTCAAAAAATTGACTGAAGACTACTTCAAGGACCTAATCGTTGTGTCATATAACGAGGTTGAATCCAATGTTGAGCTTCAGTCGGTAGGAATGGTGACAGCATAAATGACTATTAATAAATTTACCGGAAAAACAAAGGAAGAAGCTATCGAAAAGGCAAAAGAGGCATTTGGCTCTAATGTTGTTATTATGAACGTTAAGGAGATAAATCCCAAAGGTTTATTAGGTTTCTTTAAGAGTTCTACTTATGAGGTGACAGCAGCTATGGATGAAAAGGAAAGTCAGTCTATTAAAACAACAGGCATGATCGATTATAAGGCAGATGAGAAAATTTCTCTTCCACCACTTAAATCCTCAAATCCAGCTACTTTTGACAATTTGTTTAAGGACGCTGCTTCAATTTCATCCACAAGTAAAAAAACTGATAACTCAAATCAGTCTCAAAAGAAGGACCTTAGCCAGCTAGCTGATATGATAGAGGAAGTATTTGACAAACCTTCACAAAAGCAGCCAACCGGTGAAGAACTAAAATTTGTTCGTATTCTTTATAAAACGCTCCTTGACAACGAGGTGAATGAAAAATATATCAATCAGATTCTTGAGGAAATAGAAAAATTTTTACGTCCCGGAAACAGTATGGATGTTATATTATCAAACGTTTACCAGAAGCTTATACTTAGATTTGGTCAGCCGGATACCATAAAACTGACATCTAAAAGTCCAAGAGTAGTATTTTTTGTAGGACCAACGGGTGTTGGCAAAACAACAACTATAGCAAAGATTGCTTCAAAATTTAAAGTAGATCACAATAGAAAAATCGCATTTATTACAGCTGATACCTACAGAATCGCTGCAACTGACCAACTTCGTACATATGCCAATATACTTGATTCACCGATGTCCATCGTATATTCAAAGGACGAATTAAACAGTGCCGTATCCGAATATTTACAGTATGACATCGTATTTGTGGATACTGCCGGTTTTTCACATAAAAATGAAACACAGCGCAGTGAGACAAGGGAACTCATTGCAGGACTTTCTTGCGAATATGAAAAAGATGTCTATTTGGTTTTAAGTGCAACAACCAAATATAACGATCTTAAATCAATCGTTGATTCATATAAGAGCATTGCTGACTACAAACTCATATTTACAAAACTTGATGAGACATCATGCTATGGTAATCTGCTCAACATTAAACTGTATTCCAATGCTAATATCTCATATGCCACATATGGTCAGAATGTCCCTGATGACATAGAGATATTCGATACTCAAAGAATTGTAAAACAATTATTAGGAGGCAGGCAGTAATGGATCAGGCCGAACAGCTAAGAAATGTCATTAAAGTTCGTAATCAGAATTTGGTAAATCCAGCCAGGGTTATTACTGTTACAAGTGGAAAAGGCGGAGTAGGAAAATCAAATACTTCTGTAAATCTAGCCGTATGTTTAAGCCGAGCAGGAAAAAAGGTCATTATTTTTGACGCGGATTTTGGGCTTGCAAATGTAGAAGTAATGTTTGGGGTCGTTCCCAAATATACGCTTGCTGATCTGATATATAAAGATCGCAGTATAAAAAATATAATTACATCCGGACCTTTTGGCATAGATTTTATATCAGCTGGTTCAAGCATCGTTGGATTAAACAATCTTACTGCCGATCAGATATATTTGCTTGTACAGTCGATAGCAGAGCTAAATAGTATGTATGATTTTATAATTATTGATACCGGTGCCGGCATCTCTGATCAGGTAATGGAATTTGTTGTCGCAAGCCCTGAGGTAGTGCTTGTTACCACCCCTGATCCAACATCTATCACCGATTCATACTCACTGCTTAAGGTATTGTATAATCGCAAGGATTATATACCGTCTCATGCAAGGATTGGCGTTATATCAAATAAAGCAGCCTCTCGTGAAGATGGCAAGGCAGTATTTAACAAATTAAACTCCGTTGTTATACAGTTTTTGAATGGTTCACTGGAATATCTTGGATATGTTCCATCTGACAGTGCCCTTGAAAAAGCGGTACGACAGCAGCAGATAGTTTCCGTTTTTGATCCCTTATCAAAATCCTCAAAAGCATATGAGGAAATTTCTAGACGAATACTGAATAACGAAACTGCGTCACTTGCCGGAAAGAAAACTATTTCACAGATCTTTTCTAATTTTTTAAACAGAAAACGTTAAACAGAGGGTATAAATATGAAAAATATAAAATTTGTTCTCCCAGGTGATAAAATCGATATATACAGGCAAAATACAGCCGATAATGCAGGTCTTATATACAAAAGCAGTATTTCTGATATATTGGCTGACAATGTATGGGAGATAACAATGCCACAGGAAAATGGCAGAGTAGTACTTTTTCAGATAGGCATGTCAATTGATCTTATAATATATACAAAAGGGAAGAGTATTTTCAAATGCAGTGCAATAGTAAAACGTCGATATCGAAAAGAAAATCTGTATTTTCTTTCAATAGAAATTGTAAGTGATCTTATAAAAATACAAAGACGTCAGTTTTTTAGAATCCAATGCACCCTGGATATGGATTTTAATCAACTAAAATATGATAGTGATGTCTATTTAGATGAAACGGAATTTTGCAGCAGTATATACAAAAAAGACTGTGAAAAGGAATATTTATCAAACAGCATGCACTCTACCATACTTGACATAAGCGGTGGTGGAATAAGAATTTCAACAAACATGAATTTAGAAGCTAATTCATATATTATAACACGCTTTAGGCTGCCTGTTAATAATTCAAATCAGGAATTCGTGCTGATAGGTCAGGTTATTGAGTGTGAACAAAATCTAAAACAGTCTGGCAGCTTTAGTGCGAGGATAAAATTTATTTTTGACCAAATTTCAAAACGTGAACAGATAGTCCGTTATGTATTTGAAGAGGAACGACGTATAAGGAGAAGGGAAATGGAGTAGTACTATGAAGGCAGATATACTAGTGGTTGATGATTCTGCACTCCTGAGAAAGGTTGAGTGTGATATAATCAATTCAGATGAAAAATTTCAGGTAACAGATGTATGCAGAGATGGTCTCGAAGCGCTTGAAAGACTTCGCACAAAGAGGTATGCAGGGGTTGTTCTTGATATAAACATGCCAAGGATGGACGGTCTTGAGTTACTCAAACAGCTTCAAAAAGAAGGCATCAAAGCAAATATTATAATGGTAAGTACACTTACCGTAAAAGGTGCTGATGCCGCCATCAAGGCACTCGAGTACGGAGCTATTGATTTTGTTACAAAACCAGACAATATCATAGAGGCAAAGGGTACCTTGTTTAAGGATGCGCTTCTTTCTGTACTTCATGCAGCAACACATACAAGAGCAATCACTACAAAAATTGCATCTCTTTCATTTGCAGAAAAGTCATCTGCCACTGCCGTAAACAGGCAAAAAAGAGCTGGATGCAACAAGATTGTTGCAATAGCATCATCTACAGGAGGGCCAAAATCGCTCCAGAGTGTCATTCCAAAACTTCCGGCTAATCTTAATGCACCGGTAGTACTTGTACAGCACATGCCGGCTGGCTTTACAAAAAGTATGGCAATGCGACTTGATGAGATGAGCAAGGTAACTGTAAAGGAAGCCCAAAATGGTGATATCCTACAAAACGGTGTTGTTTATATTGCTCCCGGAGGAGTACATATAGAAGTAAGGAAAAAAGGAAACATGCATGTTATCGCATTTAACGACATGCCACCTATCGGAGGCCTGAAACCGTGTGCAAATATCATGTATGATTCGCTTTGCAATAGTGGATATGACGAAATAGTATGTGTCATACTTACAGGAATGGGCGCCGATGGAACAAATGGTATATTGTCTCTTGGCAAATCAAAACCTGTACATGTTATATCACAAAACGAAGCTACATGTGTGGTATACGGTATGCCTAAAGCTATATATGAATCCGGTGTTGTTGATGAAGTTGTCGCACTTGCAGATGTTGCCAACACTATCACAAAAAATGTGGGGGTAAAATAATATGGATGTTAGCCAGTATCTTGAAATATTTATTGATGAAAGTTCAGAACATATCCAGACATTGTCGGATTGTATCATGACTCTCGAGCAGGAGCCAGAAAATAAGGATACTATAAACGAAATCTTCCGTGCCGCACACTCTTTAAAGGGGATGGCTGGAACAATGGGTTTTAAGCGCATGCAGCATCTTACTCATGACATGGAAAATGTATTTCAGGAAGTAAGAAGCGACAAGATAAAAGTAGATAGTTCAATGATCGATCTTTTGTTCAAATGTCTTGATGCTATAGACAGCTACGTTGAAAATATTAAAGCATCTTCCGACGAAGGAACAGATGACAACGAAGTCATCATAAAGGAATTAAATGATTTTATTGTAAAGGCAAACGGACAGGCTGTAGCAGAAACATCAGAAAGCAAGCAGCAGAAAGAAACACAGCCATCCGAAGAAATATCTGATAGTACGACATCGGTTAGCAAGATCGAACTTACTGACAGTGAAAAAAAGCTTATAGATGATGCTATTGCATCAGGGCTTAAGATATATGGCGTTACTGTTACTGTGCAAAGCGACTGTCTACTTAAGGCAGCAAGAGCTTTTCTAGTATTCAGGGCAGTAGAGGAGCTTGGACAGATTGTTGTTTACAGACCAAGTTCACAGGATATCGAAGATGAAAAATTTGATCTCGATTTTAGTTTTTATGTTGCTTCTGGTGAAGCCTTTGAGACAATCAGACATGCTGCAGCAAATGTCTCCGAGATTGCAAAAGTAGAAGGTCAGGAGATAACAGAATTTCATGTTGAGGGCGAAGAACCTATAGAAGAGGCAAAAAAAGAAAAGACCCCGGCAAAAGAAGAAACTACTGCAAAAATTCCTGAGACAAAACCGACAACAAAAACAGAAGAGAAAAAACCTGCTGTACATGCTAAAAAGCCTGCAACCAGCAGAACTGTAAGAGTTGATATTGAAAAGCTTGATATGCTCATGAATCAGGTATCGGAGCTTATCATCGCAAAAAACAGCCTTGTTTCGATAAGCGGTTCAGATGGAAATACAGAAAATGCACAATCTTTCCACGAGCAGATTGAATATCTTGAGAGAATCACAACAAACCTTCACGAATCAGTTATGAAGGTTAGAATGGTTCCTATCGAGAGCGTTACACAAAAATATCCTAGAATGATCAGAGATCTTTCCCGCAATCTCAATAAAAAGATGAATCTTGTCATTACAGGTGAGGACACAGAGCTTGACAGAACCGTTGTAGATCAGATTGGTGATCCGCTTCAGCATCTTCTTCGCAACTCTGCCGATCACGGACTAGAGAGCAATGAACTTCGTCTCGAAAGAGGAAAACCAGAGGTTGGAACAATCTTTTTAAATGCATACCAGGAAGGTAATAATGTCGTAATAAAAGTTGGTGATGATGGAAACGGTATCGACACAGAGGCTGTTAAGCAAAAAGCAATTGAGCGTGGTGTAGTATCCGCAGATCAGGCTGAAAATCTCGCACAGAAAGATATCATCAATTTTCTGTTCATGCCAAGTTTTTCAATGGCCAAGAAGATCACAGATATCTCAGGCCGTGGTGTAGGTCTTGATGTTGTAAAATCAGGCATCGAACAGCTTGGTGGAGATGTCTCAGTTACTACAGAGCTTGGAAAAGGTACAACCTTTACAGTAAGACTTCCTCTTACACTTGCTATCATTCAGGCTCTCATGGTTGAGATTCGCAACGAGAAATATGCCATTGCACTCGGATCTATATCAAATATTGAAGATATTCCTGTAAAAGAAATTAAATATGTACAGGCAAGAGAAGTTATACATCTGCGTGGAAGCGTAATACCTATCATCCGCCTTGACAAATTGCTTGATATCGAGCCAAAAGAAGTAGAACCGGATCATCTAACCGTTGTAATAGTACAAAAGGGAGATCAACAGGCCGGACTCGTAGTTGATAATCTAATCGGACAGCAGGAAATCGTTATCAAATCTCTCGGCAAATACATAAATGGCAACAAACTTATCAGTGGTGCTACTATCCTTGGAGATGGTGATGTAGCTCTCATATTAGATGTCAACACACTAATGTAATGGAGGATGAGTACATGATAGATAACGAATTTGATATCCAGGAAAAAGAAACAAAGCAATATATTTCAGTTAAAATAGGTGAAGAAAAATTTGGAATAGACATCGGATATGTTGACAATATCGTCAGAATGCAAAAGATCACCCGAGTTCCAAAAGCTCAGATTTATTTCAAGGGAATAATCAATCTGCGTGGTGAGATAGTTCCTGTTATGAGTGCAAGAATAAAAATGGGACTTGAAGATGATGTTTATACAGATAAATCAAGAATAATCATCCTAAAACTCGAGGATAAAGGTGAGATTGGACTTATCGTGGACGAAGTCTGCGAAGTTGTTACACTTGTAGTGGATGAAATTGAAAAGCCTACTGTTGACGCAGCAGCCAAAAAGAATTTGTTTATAAACGGCATAGGAAAAAATGGAGATGAGCTTATCTCGCTTTTTGAGATCAGCGCTATCGTTGAAGAAAAAGATAATAATTAGGCTTTATCATATAGTGAGGTTTTGTGACCTCACTATATAAGTTTTACAGAATATAAAGGTGTATACTTATGAAAAAATTTTCTTTAGAAAATGTAAATGAAATGTATATAGATGTTCTTCGTGAGATAGGTAATATTGGCGCTGGAAATGCCACAACAGCTATTGCAGGAATGCTTGGCACAACAATGAGTATGCAGGTACCAAATGTCCAGCTCATGGATGCTACAAAGCTTGGAGAAGCAATATGTCCGGAAGAAGAGACTATTGTAGGTATATTTCTTGAGGTAACACATGATATATCTGGCAGCATGATGTTTCTCATGAAATTACCGGCGGCACATTTTCTTGTAAATAAACTCATGGGACGCCCACAGGATTACAACGAGCCCTTTGATGAAATGGATATTTCTGCAATGAAAGAAATTGGCAATATTATTGCCGGTGCATATCTTTCGGCACTTTCTACGCTCACAAATCTTTGCATACTGCCTTCAATTCCTTACATAGCAGTAGACATGGCAGCATCTATACTGAGTGTTCCTGCAATACAGTTTGGACAGTATGGTGACAATGCGCTTTTTATTGAAACCGAATTCGGTGACGAGGTGATGATGAACGGATATTTCATACTGATGCCGGATCCAGACTCATATGATAAGATCTTATCAGCTTTAGGGATAATGGTTTAGGAGTAGTTAACATGACAAATACAATAAAAGTAGCAATGGCCGATTTTAAAATCGCAAAAGCTCCTGATTCCCTTACCACCCTTGGATTAGGTTCATGCATAGGGCTTACATTGTATGATCCCGTCACAAAAATCGGTGGGCTTGTGCATTATATGCTTCCCGACAGTACGAAATTGAAAAACAATTCCAATATTGCCAAATTTGGAGATACAGGCATTCAGGCTCTTTATGATGAGATAATAAAAGCCGGGGCAAACTCGCGAAGGCTTGTTGCAAAGATAGCAGGAGGAGCACGGATGTTTGCCATTTCCAATTCTTCGGCTATCGGAAATGTGGGAGACCGTAATACTGAAATGGCAAAACAGATGCTTCGCAAATTAAATATACCATTAAAAGCCGAAGATACTGGACTAAACTATGGTAGAACTGTTATACTTGACTGTGAGACGGGTGACTACACCATTAAATCCGTCGGCAAACCAGAAAAGGTGATCTAATATGAAAAGTAAATTTCTTCCGTGCCTTATAATGCTTCTGGCGGGTTTTGTCTGCAGCATAGCATCTATCGAACAAAAAGCAGACCTTATGACATTTACAACAAGATTATTAGCTGTACTAGTCATATTTTATATAATAGGCGCTGTAATCAGGGTTATATTCGATAATGCTTTTGTAGCTATGAGCGATAAAGAAGACACACCTGAAGAAAAATCTGAAGAAACCGGACAGGATATGGATTCTAATTAAAAGGATACCAATCCTAACTAACGGATAAGGCTCAGGGGGCACAATGAAAACAATCGACAAAGAAAAACTGTGGGAAGAATACAGCAAAAATCCCACCCCATCACTGCGTGAGCAGCTTATAATCGAATATGCACAGCTTGTAAAGCTGGTAGCGGGTCGCCTTAGTATGTATTTGGGACACAATGTAGAATACGAAGATCTCGTAAGCTATGGTGTATTTGGCCTTATAGATGCCATCGACAAATTTAATATGGATAAAAATGTCAAATTTGAGACATATGCCAGCCTTCGCATCCGTGGTTCAATTCTCGACCAAATCAGAAAGATGGACTGGATTCCACGTACGGTACGCCAAAAACAGCGTCAGATCGATGAAGCGATCAAATCTGTGGAAATGCGCACTGGAAAGAACGCAACGGATGAAGAACTTTCGCATGAACTTGGCATCACAGAAGATGAACTTTGCAACTGGCAGTCACAGCTTAAAGTTACCAATATAGTATCTTTAAACGAATTTGAAGAGACCGGTCCAGAGCCTGTCATGGATGCAACACACAACTCGCATTTTGCACAGCCAGAGGACAAGGTTTCCCAGGATGAATTAAAGCAGATGCTAATCAAATCTCTTGATAATCTCACAGAAAAGGAGCGTCGCGTAATAGAATTGTATTATTACGAAGATCTAAACCTTAAAGAAATAAGCAGAATACTTGAAGTATCAGAGTCAAGAGTTTCACAGCTTCATACCAAAGGACTCATCAAAATGCGCAAAGTGATGGGGCCATATATGAACATACTTACAACAGCTTAATTTTAAGCACAGTTCAGGTATATTTAACATAAAAATATAGAGGATGATATGACGACATTAGAAATTACGCTCATTATAATAGGTGTTATCTTTCTTATAGGAAGTTTTATGGTAAATGATAAACTTTCTCATAAAGATATTGACAAAATAGCCCAAATGACTTCAGAAGAACTTAAAATAATAACAGAAAAAGAGTTAAATTCCGCCAAATCGACCATAACTGATATAATAGATGATCAGATCACAGAAAAAACTGCTGAAACAAAACGCAGCCTCGAAAAGGAAACAAATTCAAAAATTATGGCCATAAATGAGTATTCTGATACAGTTCTTGAATCTATAAACAAAGCTCACAATGAGATCATGTTCTTATACAGCATGTTAAATGATAAACAGGAAGAATTGACCCAGCTTACAGGCAATATCGAACGCATATCTTCACAGGTGCGTGATACGTTTGAACCATTAAAAGATTCACACATGGATACAGTATCTGCTCCGACCGTTTCGGTTCAGCTCAAACCAGCTGTACCCCTAGAGTCAGAAATACCGGTATCTGATCCTAAGTTGCCACAAACTGACGCAAATCATAATCTTTCGATACTTTCCCTTCACAAGAGCGGTAAGAGTGCTGTTGAGATTGCAAGGGATCTTGGACTTGGAACAGGTGAGGTAAAACTTGTTATAGACTTATTTGAAGAGGAAAAATAACGTGCGATTAAAATATTATCTTCGTGGATTGGGACTTGGCATCATTTTCACAGTCATTATAATGAATATAGGAAATCACAATTCAAATCAGACAGCCACTTCTGACGCATCAGAATATCAAAATTCAACACAGCCAAAGGCTGAAAGTCTGTTTGAATCCGATACAGAAACCAAATCTCAAAAAGTATCAGACAGTTCAAAACCGGATAATAATAAAAATACAGAAGAAATGACAAATGTCATTTCTACAGATAGTACATTAGATGATACATCTGTGGATGAGCTGACAGAAGATGTATCCAGTAATAATACACAGCCACAGGAAAATACCACATTTACCATAACTGTTTTACCGTCTGACACTTGCCGTACAATTTCAGAAAGACTTCAGGCGGCCGGAATTATTGACGACTCTGAAAAATTTCGTATATATGTGGGAGAAAAAGGTGTAGACCATCTGATTGCTGATGGTGATCATGAGATTCCTTATGGATCTTCATATGATGACATAATAAATATATTGATTCAAAATTAAAATATTACTTGCACATAAATCTTTGGTATGATATAATTCCAAAGGCTTAAATACTATAAAGCACGTGTGCGGAAGATCGCTGGTGCCGGATAACGCTTACCGGTGGCTGATCTGCTTGGAAACACACGGAAGAAAATAACCAAATGGAGGTAATTTAAAATGAGCGTAATTTCAATGAAACAGTTACTCGAGGCAGGTGTTCATTTCGGACATCAGACAAGAAGATGGAACCCTAAAATGGCTCCTTACATCTACACAGAGCGTAATGGTATCTACATCATCGACTTACAGAAATCTGTAGGAAAAGTTGACGAGGCATATGATGCAGTATCTGATATCGCAGCTCAGGGTGGTACAATTCTTTTCGTTGGTACAAAGAAACAGGCTCAGGATGCTATCAAAACTGAGGCAGAGCGTTGTGGAATGTACTATGTAAACGAGAGATGGTTAGGTGGAATGCTTACAAACTTCCGCACAATCCAGAGCCGTATTGCTAGACTTAAAGCTATCGAGACAATGGCTGAAGATGGAACATTTGATGTTCTTCCTAAAAAGGAAGTAATCGCACTTAAAAAAGAGTGGGATAAACTTGAGAAGAACCTTGGCGGAATCAAAGAAATGAAGAGAATCCCTGACGCTATCTTCGTAGTAGATCCTAAGAAAGAGCGTATCTGTATCCAGGAGGCTCAGGCACTTGGAATCACTCTTATCGGAATCGCTGATACAAACTGTGATCCAGATGAGTTAGACTATGTTATTCCAGGAAATGATGACGCTATCAGAGCCGTTAAATTAATCGTATCTAAGATGGCAGATGCTGTTATCGAGGCTAATCAGGGAGCAGAGGAAGTTGCTACTGAGGAAGCTGTAGAAGAGACAGTTGAAGAATAAAACAGATCAAATTGATTAATAAAATCGGAGGACAATAAAGATGGCTATTACAGCAGGAATGGTAAAAGAGCTGCGTGAGATGACTGGCGCAGGTATGATGGACTGCAAAAAAGCTTTAACAGAGACAAACGGTGATATGGATGCTGCTGTTGAGGTATTAAGAAAAAGCGGTGCAGCTAAAATGGAAAAGAAACAGAGCAGAATTGCCGCTGAAGGTATCGCTCGTGTTGCAGTAGATGGAAATGTTGCAGTTGTAGCTGAGGTAAACTCAGAGACAGATTTCGTTGCTAAAAACGAAACTTTCCAGGAGTTCGTTCAGACCGTAGCTGATACAGCTCTTGCTTCTGACTTAAACGGTGGAGCAAACGGAGAGGACATCGAGGCTCTTCTTGCTACAAACGGACTTAATGACCTTCTCGTTGAGAAGACATCTACAATTGGAGAAAAATTATCTGTTCGTAGATTTGAAAAAGTAACAGGTGATGTTGTTGCTTCTTACATCCATGGTGGTGGAAGAATCGGTGTTGTTATTGCTGCAGACGGTGCAACAGATGATGCTGCAAAAGAGGCTCTTACAAATATCGCAATGCAGGTAGCTGCTATGAATCCACAGTATATCAGCAGAAATGACATCTCAGCTGACGAGCTTGCAAAGATAAAAGATATCACTATTGATAGCGCATTAAATGATGCTACAACACTTCCAAAACCTATCCTTAACAAATTACTTGATAAGGCTATCAATGAGAAGTTATGGAGTGATGATGATATCAACAACTTCAATGAGCACAAGAGCAATATGAATTATGTATGGAATTTCCTTTCAGATGCAGCCAAAGCAAAGCTTGGGGAGTTAGCAATGGCTGATAAAGAGTCTATCACTGCTGAGAAGATGTTTAACGGTCTTGTTGAGGGTCGTATATCAAAGCAGTTAAAAGAGATCTGTCTTCTTGACCAGACATACGTTAAGGCTGAGGATGGAAAACAGGCAGTAGGAAAATACCTTGAGTCAGTTTCTAAGGATCTTACAATCACAAAAATGGTTCGTTTTGAGGTTGGTGAAGGTATGGAAAAGAAGAATGAGGATTTTGCCGCTGAAGTAGCAGCTCAGATGGCAGGAGTTTAAAATCCAATTTTTCATTTTTGCACACGCAGATTAAACGAATTGCATTTCCGCAAAAGTTTAAACGAATTTAAACTTTTGCGGATTTTTTTGTATCTTTACAAGACCGGAAAATATGATAAAATAGTAGAAGGAATTAGGAAAACTTTTATATAATAATTCGGATCACTCACAATGGAGAAAGAAGTATGGACTCAAAAGACAAAGAAATTGCAGAACAGCAAAAACTGCGACGGAAGCGTGTGAGCCGAATCAAGACGAGTATCATTATGACAATTGCCATATGGATGGCAGTATCACTTTTGGCAATAATTGTGCTTAGTGTTATGGTAGTAAAGCTAAATTTGCGAATTTATAAATTAGAGCTTCAGCTAAATACTGCTATATCATCTAATATATCTGATAATATAAAAAATATTGATTCAGGCACAGATTCCCAGGCTGCTGCATCCACTGAGCCAGAACAGACCACTGTAAAACAGCTTGATTCAGAGGACAATATATATCACTATGGAGATGTCAGAAAGGTATATCTTACTTTTGACTGTACCCCCAGTGATAACACCAATGCAATATTGGATGCCTTAGCACAATATAATGTTAAGGCTACATTTTTTGTTACAGGTGATGACTCTGGCAAATATGACGACATATACTGTCGTATCGTAAATGAAGGGCATACTATAGCAATGAATTCATATAGTAACTCTTATAGTCAGATATATGATTCTGTTGATTCGTTTACCGATGATCTGACTCATATTACAGACTATATTACAAATGTAACAGGGGTGACACCGGATATATATCGTTTCCCGGGTGGAAGCATGAATCAGATAAGTAATGTCGATATGGTTGATCTGGTCAGGATACTCAATCAAAGAAATATCACTTATTATGACTGGAATGTTAATGCTGGTGATATTGCTGACGACAGCACAGTAGATAATATCGTATACAATATCACTACTGGAATTACAGATTACGATAATTCTATAGTACTTTTGCACGATGATTCAAACAACTCAACTACGGCAGAGGCTATTGGGCCACTTGTTGAGGCGTTAAACAGCATGAATGCTGAGATTTTGCCGATTAATGAAAATACATACAAAGTTCAATATATCAAAGCTGATACAGTTGGATAATGACAATAAACGGAGGAAATATCAATGGGATTATTCAAAGATTTTAAAGATGATTTTTCACAGGCAGTAAATGACCTGGTGCCAGGCGACGTTACTGATACTCCTGGGAAAAACGTCGAGCAAAAAAATACTGCAGCAGACAATCTGGTAGTAGATACTATTGGTGAGAATGTCGATGTTGCATCTGAACTTTCAAAACTCGACGGTCTATTACAGCATGTTGACGAGACATCTGTACCAAAACAGCCGGTAGCGCCAAAGGTAACTCCAAGCGCCAATTTTGCTGGGCAGACCATGATAAATAATACAACAAATGAGGAGCCAGTAGCCAAAATGAATGAAATACCAGTAGTCAACAACACAATTCTTTCACAGGATGTGCAGGATGAGACATCAGTTGTCACAGCAAGCACTGTTCTTACAGGTGATTTACAATCATCTGGATCTTTTGATATTCAGGGAACTATAAATGGGAATATTGTTTGTAACGGAAAAATCGTTGTAACAGGTATTGTCAATGGAAATACAAATTCATCAGAATTCTTTGCTGATATGGCAAAGGTTGAAGGAGAAATCTCATCTTCGGGCACAGTCAAAATCGGTGCAGGATCAGTTATCATCGGAAATATCTCAGCAGCTTCAGCAGTTATTGCTGGTGCTGTAAAGGGTGATATCGATGTTCAGGGACCTGTTGTAGTAGATACTTCAGCTGTTATCATGGGAAATATCAAATCACGTTCAGTACAGATTAATAACGGAGCAGTTATCGAAGGTTTCTGTTCTCAGTCTTATGCTGATATTAATGTTCAGGAACTATTCGAAGGAAAATAAAAGGAGTAAACTTTTATGAGCAGAATATTATTAAAACTTAGTGGAGAGGCCCTTGCAGGGGATAAGCACCACGGCTTTGATGAGCCAACAGTCATCGAGGTTGCAAAGCAGGTAAAACAGCTTGTTGACAATGGTACCCAGGTTGGTATCGTTATAGGAGGCGGTAACTTCTGGAGAGGAAGAACAAGTGAGACTATCGACCGTACCAAAGCAGATCAGATAGGTATGCTTGCCACAGTCATGAACTGTATTTATGTATCCGAGATATTCAGATATGTCGGTATGAAGACAGCAGTACTTACACCTTTTGAGTGTGGTTCAATGACCAAACTTTTCTCAAAGGATAGAGCCAATAAGTATTTTGATCACGGAATGGTAGTCTTTTTTGCTGGAGGAACAGGTCATCCTTATTTTTCAACAGATACCGCTACAGTACTTCGTGCTATTGAGATCGGGGCAGACGGAATTTATCTTGCAAAAGCTATCGACGGAGTATATGACAGCGATCCAAAGACTAATCTTGATGCAAAGAAATATGACGAACTTTCTATCGAGGAAGTAGTAGCTAAGAAGCTTGCCGTTGTAGATCTTACAGCATCTATCATGTGTCTTGAAAATAAAATGCCTATGTATGTATTCGGACTTAATGAGGAAAACAGTATCGTTAAAGCATTAAGTGGAGACTTCAGCGGCACAAAAGTAACTGTATAATACAGCGATATTAGGAGGAAAATATGGACTCAAGATTAAATAATTTCCAGGACAAAATGGAAAAAACATTAAACAATCTTAACGAGGAGTATGCAGGAATCCGTGCTGGAAGAGCAAATCCACATCTTTTAGACAGACTCCGCGTAGATTATTATGGAACACCTTCACCAATCCAGAGCGTTGCAAACGTCAGTGTTCCAGAGCCAAGAATGATTCAGATTCAGCCATGGGAAGCATCTATGGTAAAAGAAATCGAGAAAGCAATCATCTGTTCAGATCTCGGAATTAATCCTACAAACGACGGAAAGCTTATCAGACTTGTTTTTCCAGAGCTTACAGAGGAGAGACGTAAAGAACTTGCTAAGGACATCAAGAAAAAGGGTGAAGAGGCAAAAGTTGCTGTTCGAAACATTAGAAGAGAGGCTATAGACAATATAAAGAAAACCGGTAAAGAAGAGGGCATCTCTGAGGATGAAATTAAAGGGCTTGAGGAAGACGCTCAAAAGCTTACAGACAAGTTCGTTGCAAAAATCGACGAAGCTGTCGAGGCTAAGTCTAAAGAGATACTTACTGTATAGTTATATCACGTATACCAATAGAGGGGGCATGTTATTCGTGTCCCCTTGTTACAATTTGTAATTTAACAAAAATTAAATGAGGAATAAATATATGAGTACTCCAGAACATATTGCTATTATCTTAGACGGAAATGGACGATGGGCCAAAAGCAAAGGCATGCCAAGAAATTATGGTCATACCGTTGGAGCCAAGAATGTAGAGAATATCTGCAAGGCAGCTAACGATATGGGGATAAAATATCTTACGCTGTATGCTTTTTCTACAGAGAACTGGAACCGCCCAGACTCAGAGGTAAGGGCGTTAATGACGCTTCTTGAAAGTTATCTTAAGAACTGTATCAAGACAGCAAATAAAAATAACATGCGCGTGCGTGTTATCGGTGAGATTGGCAGACTTTCAGACAATTTCCAACAGAAAATAAGAAATCTTGAAGAAGTTTCATCAACCAATACAGGATTAAATCTTACAATAGCCATAAATTATGGCAGCCGTGATGAGATGATCCGAGCTATAAAACACATGGTATCTGACCATGATGCCGGCAAACTATCAATTGATGATATTGATACTGATACCTTCTCATCTTACCTCGATACAAGAGAGATTCCTGATCCTGATTTGCTTATTAGAACAAGCGGAGAGCAGCGTCTTTCAAATTATCTGCTTTGGCAGCTTGCATACAGTGAATTTTATTTTACAGATGTTCCGTGGCCTGCATTTGACAAAGTTGAGCTTAAAAAAGCTATTGATGCATATAATAAAAGAGACAGGCGTTTTGGCGCATTAAAAGAAGAGGATGATACGGAGGATAAATAATGTTTAAAACCAGATTGCTTAGCGGCATAGTTTTAGTTATCGCTGCTATTTTTCTTATAATAACAGGTAATGAAGTATTGCTTTTTTCTACTCTTATCATATCATGTATAGGTATGTTAGAGCTTTTCAGGGTATTTGAGTTTGAAAAAACAATAATGTCTGTAGTGCCATATATTGCAGCCATACTATATTATTGTAATCTTAAGTGGGCTTTTATACCTGATATTATGATACTGTTCATGGGCTTTCTTATCGTTCTTATGTTTGTATATGTGCTTTCATATCCAAAATATGATGCCAAACAGCTCATGGCGGCATTTTTTGGAATGTTTTATGTAGGCATTATGCTTTCATATGTATACCAGATCAGGACATTAAATAATGGACTTTACCTCGCATTCTTAGTATTTCTGTGTTCATGGGGATGTGATACTTGTGCATACTGCGTTGGTGTACTTATAGGAAAGCACAAGATGGCTCCAAAGCTTAGTCCGAAGAAATCCATTGAGGGTGCAATCGGAGGTGTATTAGGTTCAGCCTTGTTAACAGCATTATATTGTTCTATATTCAGTTCAAAGATGAATATTGATGCAGAGGAAATTGTGATTTTATCAATTATAGCTGCCATTGCTGGTCTTATTTCTATGGTTGGAGATCTTTGTGCATCAGCTATAAAGAGAAATTATGATATCAAAGATTACGGACATCTGATTCCGGGCCATGGTGGTATTCTTGACCGCTTTGACAGTATGATCATCACGGCACCAATCATCTATTATCTGGCATTTCTTTTTATTTAGAATTATATGAAAATGCGTAATATGTAGGAGAATTATCATGAAGAAAATATCAGTTCTTGGATCTACAGGTTCCATAGGAACACAGACTCTTGATGTGGTAAGAGAACATGGCGATATGCAGATAGTGGCACTGTCATGCGGCAGAAATCTTACACTTATAGAAAAACAGGCAAGAGAATTTAAGCCACTATATGTCAGTGTTGGATGCGAGGATGATGCAAAGCAGCTTCGCACAATGCTTGCAGACACAGATATCGAGATAGGCTATGGCATGGATGGTCTTATACGCTGTGCTACCATAGATAGTGCAGACATTGTAGTCACAGCTATTGTCGGAATGCTTGGCATTCGCCCAACTATAGCAGCTATAAAGGCAAAAAAGGATATCGCATTGGCAAATAAAGAAACTCTTGTCACTGCTGGGCATATTATTATGCCACTTGCAAAGGAGTATGGAGTATCAATACTTCCTGTGGACAGCGAGCACAGTGCTATTTTTCAGTCGCTTCAGGGAAATGAAAATAATCCAATAAAACGAATATTACTTACCGCGTCAGGCGGTCCTTTCAGAGGCCGAAAACTATCAGAACTTGAGAATATACAGGTGGAAGATGCCCTAAAGCATCCTAATTGGGCAATGGGAAGAAAAATAACTATAGATTCATCTACCATGATCAATAAAGGACTTGAAGTAATTGAGGCAAAGTGGCTTTTTGATGTAGATTTATCCCAGATACAGGTAGTGGTGCACCCACAAAGTGTGATCCATTCAGCTGTTGAGTATAATGATGGTGCAGTTATTGCACAGCTTGGTACTCCTGATATGAGGATTCCTATACAATACGCTTTATATTATCCTTCCAGACCTGCTCTTTCAGGCGAAAGACTTGATCTTTTCAAAATCAAAAATCTGACTTTTGAGGAGCCAGACCTTGATACGTTTAAGGGGCTTGCACTGGCTAAAAAGGCGGCAAAAGCAGGAGGAAACATCCCTACTGCATTTAACGCAGCAAACGAGAAAGCGGTTGCCATGTTCTTAGACCGTCGCATAAAATACCTGGAGATAATTGATATAATAGAAGCATGCATGGACAATGCATCCTTCATAAAAAATCCATCCGTAGATGAGATACTACAGACTGAACAGTGTGCATACGACTATATTAGCAAAAGGTGGTAATCTTGAACATTATTAGTATTATAATCGCAATTATTTTATTCAGTATCATAATCATTTTTCATGAGCTAGGACATTTCTGGCTTGCAAAAGCCAATGGTATAAAGGTAAATGAGTTCTGTCTGGGTCTTGGACCTACGCTGTTTGGTATACAGCGCGGTGAAACCAAATATTCCATAAAGATACTGCCTTTTGGCGGTGCCTGCATTATGGAAGGCGAAGATGACAGTTCACAGGATAACCGGGCATTCAACAATAAATCTGTATGGGCGCGTATCAGTGTAGTTTTTGCGGGACCTCTTTTTAATTTTATTATGGCATTCTTTTTTGCCATGATAATAATATGTGCTGTAGGCTATGACAGTCCAACGCTTGCAGGAGTTATCGACGGATATGCAGCACAGGAGGCTGGATTTGAGGCAGGCGACGAAATCGTAAAGATGAACAACACCAATATCCATTTTTATAGGGAAATAAGCCTTTATTCACTGCTTCATCCGGGTGAATCAGTGGAGGTTACATATCTTCGGGATGGACAAAAGCATACTACAACCCTTATACCTAAATATGATGAAGAAACCGGAAGATATCTATATGGATTTACAGTAACAGGTGCACGCACAAAGCCAGGTTTTGTAAAATCACTGTTGTATAGCTGTTATGAAGTAAAATACAATATTTATACGACAATCGAAGGCCTTAAGATGTTATTTACCGGAGCGGCATCTGTAAATGAATTAAGCGGACCTGTAGGAATCGTAAAAAACATGGGAGATACCTATGAGGCATCAGTCACGTCATCAGGTATCTGGTACGGCATACTGAACATGCTAAACTGGGGAGTACTGCTTTCTGCAAACCTTGGTGTTATGAATCTGCTCCCGCTTCCAGCATTAGATGGTGGACGACTCGTATTTCTTATAGTTGAAGCTATAAGAAAAAAAAGAGTCGATCCGGAAAAAGAGGGTTACGTACATCTTGTTGGAATTGTTCTGCTGCTTGCGTTGATGGTGGTAGTAATGTTTAATGACATCCGAAAGCTTTTTGTATGATGTCATATATAATTTAAGAAATCAGGAGAATACACATGGAGACAAAAATAGTAAAAATCGGAAATAAGGTAATCGGTGGCGGTAATCCAATACTCATACAATCAATGACTAATACAAAGACAGAAAATGTTGCTGATACTGTAGCACAGATAAAGGCTCTTACAGAGCTTGGATGCGATATCATACGTTGCGCTGTTCCTACAATGGAAGCTGCAAAGGCTATAAGTGAAATAAAAAAAGAGATATCAATACCACTTGTAGCAGATATTCATTTTGATTACAGGCTAGCAATCGCAGCAATCGAAAATGGTGCAGACAAGATAAGGATAAACCCTGGCAACATCGGCAGTGAAGACAGGGTAAAAGCTGTTGTAGATGCGGCAAAGGCTCACAATATACCTATCCGCATCGGAGTAAACAGCGGATCATTAGAGAAAAATCTCGTAGAAAAATATCACGGTGTAACAGCAGAAGGACTCGTCGAGAGCGCGCTTGACAAAGTAAAGCTCATAGAGGATATGGGCTATGACAATCTTGTCATAAGCATTAAATCATCTGATGTTATGATGTGTGTTAAGGCGCATGAGCTTATCGCATCACAGACTACTCATCCGCTTCATGTAGGCATAACAGAGGCCGGCACTATCATAAGTGGTAACATCAAATCAGCCATAGGACTAGGACTTATATTAAATCAGGGGATTGGTGATACAATAAGAGTTTCCCTTACAGGCAGTCCTCTTGAGGAAATAAAATCGGCAAAGCTTATACTAAGAACCTTAGGTCTTAGAAAAGGTGGCATAGAAGTTGTTTCCTGTCCAACATGCGGGCGTACACAGATAGATCTTATAGGGCTTGCTAATCAGGTAGAGACTCTGGTTTTTGGCTATGATCTTAATATCAAAGTTGCTGTAATGGGCTGTATCGTAAACGGTCCTGGAGAGGCAAAAGAAGCTGATCTTGGTGTAGCCGGTGGCAAGGGAGAGGGACTTATCATCAAAAATGGTGAAGTATACAAAAAGATTCCAGAAGAGGAACTTTT
Organism: bacterium; assembly: GCA_963641405.1. Classification (GTDB taxonomy): domain Bacteria; phylum Bacillota; class Clostridia; order Lachnospirales; family Lachnospiraceae; genus Roseburia. The sequence goes on from CAVICC010000009.1 coordinate 28,326, forward strand.
ACCAGCTCTAAAGTACGAGCTAGATCATTGGGGTGAATAATTTTGACAAAAACATTTAAGGAAGTTTTTCCCACTTTAAAACTGGATGATGAGATGGATAACCTACTTGAAACAGCAGAGGTTACAAAGCTCAGCGTCAATCATTCGCGGGACTTTTACAGAATATATGTAAAAGCCCAGCGTCTTATATTCAAAAAAAATATCTGGAAACTCGAAGAAAATATACAGCGCCAGATCTTCAAAAGTAAAGATATCACCGTTAAAATAATAGAATCGTATCAATTGTCTTCGCAGTACACTCCGAAGACTCTTTATGATGTCTATTTTGACAGTATTCTCGATGAAATAAACAAACATAGTGTTCTGCTTTACAATTTGCTTCGTACGTCAAACTGGGAGTTTACTGACGATAAGCATGCAACAATAACACTTGAGGAGACAATAATTGCAAAGACTCGTGGCAATACCATACTTGAGTTTCTTGAAAAGATATTTTGCGAAAGATGTGGACTTGATTTTATCATAAATCTCGAATACGAAAAGCCAAAGGTAAGCAAATATCGTCAGAATGCAGACAAGCAGATAGAGCAGGAGGTACAAAACATCATCGCCCGCACTAAGTTTGCCATAGTAAAAGACTCTGATGAGAAAGCAAAAACTCCTGTTGCAGCGGATGATGGTGCAATGTTTGTAGGTGCTGCGGATAGTAAAGGCGTTAAGGCTGACACAACAAATGATAAAGCATCATCCGAGAAAAAGAGCAGTAAAACCGCTGAGAAAAAATCTGAGAAGAAGTTTGAAAAGAAATTTGAGAAAAAATATGAGCGAAAAGGTGATTTCAGACGCAAATATGACAACGATCCAGATATTGTATACGGACGCAGTTTCGATGACGAGGAGATGTCTATCGAAAAGATAGACGGACCTATCGGAGAAGTGACCATAAAAGGACAGATATTAAATGTTGAGTGTCGTGAGATACGAAATGAGAAAACAATCATCATGTTTTCAATTACAGATTTTACAGATACTATTATGCTTAAACTGTTTGCAAGAAATGATGATGTAGCTGATATTACCTCATATGTGGCAAAGGGCAATTTCGTAAAAGTAAAAGGTGTAGTAACCGTTGACAAATACGACAGTGATCTTTCAATCACATCCATTGTCGGCATAAAGAAAATACCTGATTTTACCACAAAGCGTGAGGATACTGCTGCGGAGAAGCGTGTTGAATTGCACTGCCACACAAAAATGAGTGATATGGACGGTGTATCAGACGTAAAGGATATCGTAAAATGTGCTATGCGCTGGGGACATAAGGCTATCGCCATCACAGATCACGGTGATGTGCAGGCATTCCCTGAGGCAAATCATACGGTAGATGACAAATTCAAGGTCATATATGGAGTGGAGGCATATCTGGTAGACGATACAAAGGATATCGTTGAGGCCTCACGAGGTCAGAGCCTTGATGACTCATATGTGGTTTTTGATATAGAGACAACAGGTTTTTCGCCTGAAAAAAACAAGATTATAGAGATCGGTGCCGTTAAGGTAGTAAATGGATCGATCGTGGATAGATACTCTACCTTTATAAATCCACAAGTACCTATTCCATTCAGGATAGAAGAACTTACCTCTATAAAAGATGACATGGTCATAGATGCACCAACCATAGATGTCATTCTGCCTGAGTTTATGGAATTTTGTAAAGGATGTACAATGGTAGCCCACAATGCTGACTTTGATATGAGCTTTATCAAAAGAAACTGTGAGCTACTTGGAATGGAGTGTAATCCTACCATAGTGGATACGGTGGCTCTTGCACGTGTACTGCTGCCACAGCTTAACCGTTTCAAGCTTGATACCGTGGCAAAGGCTCTTAATATATCGCTTGACCATCATCACAGGGCTGTAGATGATGCCGCATGTACAGCGGAGATATTTGTCAAGTTCATACAGATGCTAAAGGACAGGGGCGTAGAAGATCTTGACCTAGTAAATACCATGGCAAAATCATCTGTAGAGATGATACGAAAGATGCCTACATATCACGCTATCATACTTGCCACCTGTGATCAGGGACGTACAAACCTGTACCGGCTTATATCCATGTCACACATCACTTACTACAATAAGAGACCACGAATACCAAAGTCTGAGTATATAAAATACCGCGATGGCCTTCTTATCGGATCAGCCTGTGAGGCAGGAGAGCTGTATCGAGCCATCCTAAACGGAAGACCTCAGGAAGAAATCAACAGACTTGTAAGTTTCTATGATTATCTGGAGATACAGCCTCTTGGCAACAACGCATTCATGATAAGGGATGAGGATTCAGATATAGCATCAGATGATGATCTTATAGAGATAAATAAGCGTATCGTAAAGCTCGGAGAAGATTTTGGAAAGCTTGTCGTTGCAACCTGCGATGTTCATTTTCTTAATCCAGAGGACGAAGTATACAGGCGTATCATAATGGCTGGCAAAGGGTTTAAAGATGCAGATGAGCAGGCACCCCTGTACCTGCGTACTACGGAGGAAATGCTAAAGGAATTTGAATATCTCGGCAGTAAAAAGGCTGAGGAGGTAGTTATCACTAACACCAATAAGATAGCCGACATGTGCGAACGCATATCACCGGTTCGCCCGGATAAATGTCCGCCTGTTATTGAAAACTCTGACGGTATGCTACGTGACATCTGTTACAATAAAGCACACAGAATGTACGGAGATCCGCTGCCACCTATAGTAAAGGAACGTCTTGACCGAGAGCTTAATTCTATCATCTCAAACGGATATGCCGTTATGTACATCATTGCACAGAAGCTTGTTTGGAAATCCAATGAGGATGGATACCTCGTAGGTTCAAGAGGATCTGTAGGAAGTTCGTTTGTTGCTACAATGTCTGGTGTCACAGAGGTAAATCCGCTGCATGCACATTACCTGTGTACGCACTGCCAGTACAGTGATTTTGATTCACCAGAGGTGCTTTCCTACTCGGGGCGAGGTGGCTGTGATATGCCGGATAAGCTTTGCCCAAGATGCGGCAAACCTCTAAGCAAAGAGGGATTTGATATCCCGTTTGAGACATTCCTTGGATTTAAAGGAAATAAAGAGCCTGATATCGATCTTAACTTCTCGGGAGAATATCAGAGTAAGGCTCATAAGTATACAGAGGTAATCTTCGGTGAGGGGCAGACCTTTAAAGCCGGAACTATCGGTACTCTGGCTGATAAAACAGCATTTGGATATATCAAGAACTACTATGAGGAGAGAGGCATCAGAAAACGTAATTGTGAAATAGATAGGATAGTTCAAGGTTGTGTCGGTGTGCGACGAACAACTGGCCAGCATCCTGGTGGAATCGTTGTACTTCCAATGGGAGAGGAAATAAATACTTTTACTCCTGTACAGCATCCGGCAAACGATATGACAGTTGATATAACGACCACACATTTTGATTATCATTCAATCGATCACAACCTGTTAAAGCTCGATATACTCGGACACGACGATCCTACCATGATCCGTATGCTTCAGGACTTAACCGGTGTGGACCCTACAAAGATACCACTTGATGATAAAGCTGTCATGTCATTGTTTCAGAACACATCTGCACTTGGCATAGAACCTGAGGATATCGACGGTTGTCCTCTTGGAGCACTTGGAATTCCTGAGTTTGGTACTGATTTTGCCATGGGCATGCTTCTTGATACAAAACCAAAGGAATTTTCTGACCTTATCCGTATTGCGGGACTTTCACATGGTACCGATGTATGGCTTGGAAACGCACAGACACTTATCGAGGAGGGCACAGCAACCATTTCGACTTGTATCTGTACGCGAGACGATATTATGACGTATTTGATCTCCATGGGGCTTGAATCAGAGGAAGCCTTCAACATCATGGAAAAAGTAAGAAAAGGTATCATCGCAAAAGGCAAATGTCCGCAGTGGCCACAGTGGAAAGAGGATATGAAAGCTCACGGGGTGCCTGACTGGTACATCTGGTCCTGCGAAAAGATTAAGTACATGTTCCCTAAGGCACATGCCGCTGCTTACGTTATGATGGCATGGCGTATCGCCTACTGCAAGGTGTTTTATCCACTGGCATATTATGCTGCATACTTTTCGATACGTGCGACTGGTTTTTCATATGAACTTATGTGCCAGGGAAAAGAAAGACTCGAAAGCTATATGAATGATTATAAAAAGAGAAAAGATACTCTCTCAAATAAAGAGCAGGATACTTTTAAGGATATGCGTATCGTTCAGGAAATGTATGCAAGAGGTTTCGAGTTCATGCCACTTGACATATATACAGCACATCCGAATCGGTTTCAGATAGTTGACGGAAAGTTGATGCCTTCGTTAAACAGTATTGACGGTCTTGGTGACAATGCCGCAATCGGAATCTCTGAAGCTGCAAAGGATGGAGCATTCCTTTCAAGAGATGATTTTCGCGAGAGAACACATGTTTCCAAAACAGTAGTTGATCTCATGGGAGATCTTGGGCTGCTCGGCAATCTGCCGGAGTCAAACCAGCTTTCACTTTTCGATTTTGGAGCGTAATGACTTAAAAACACCCACAACATATGTCTGATATGATATGTTATGGGTGTTTATTTAGCCTATATTAATATTGTAAAATTAATCCTCGTCGATGAAATCTATCTGATACTCATCCATATATTTAATTCTTGCAAGAGAGTAAACCTCATATCCTTGCTCATTTAATTTTTTCCTGCCCGGCTGGAATGATTTCTCGATAAGGATACCTATACCGGCAACAGTGGCATGAGCCATGCGAAGAAGTCTTATAGCACCTGTAGCAGCTTCACCATCAGCCATAAAATCGTCAATCAATAAGATATTGTCATCCTCTGATATAACATCTTTTGAAAGTGTAAGCTCATAGTTTTTCTCTGTTGTAAAAGATGTAACCTGTGTCTGATAGAGGTTGTCGTGTAGTGTCTTTGATGGCTGTTTCTTTAAGATGACAAGAGGTACATTCATCTTAACAGCGGTCATAAGTGCCGGAGCAATTCCTGAGCTCTCGATCGTAACCACCTTTGTAATTCCTTTTCCCTTAAAATGACTGGCAAACTCTTCACCGATATGCTCCATGAGTACCGGATCAACCTGATGATTGATAAATTTGTTGACCTTAAGTATGTTTGAGTCTGTTACCTGTCCGTATTTAAGAATTATATCCTGCAGTTCTTTCATTGTGTTCACCTCATAAAATATTAAAATTTATTTAATTATAGCACTATCAATCGACAATATCACTATATATTTCAGAATAAATTTTCTCCACCATATGATCTAAAAAATCTTCCGAAAGATCAGTATAATTTTCAGTGATAAAGGATGTGATAAGCTCAGCTCTCTGATAATACATATCACCGGACGCCTCACATCCATCTGTTTTTAGGCTTTCAAGCTCATTTTTATAAGTTTTAAGCACAAGCTCTGTTATTTCATTCTCTAATGAGCTGTTTTTTTGGGCTTTTTTAGAGATACCTTTTAGCTCCGTGAAAGACTTTATTCCAATGATAAAAAAGATCAAAAAAACAAGTCCCATAACAATCGACATCATTATCTTGTTTGCCGAATCAAGCATTTCCAGTTTTATAATGCCAGTATCAAGCAGTACAACAGCTATAAGACCGGCCACACCTACACCGGTAAAGCACCAGGCAGTGGATTTTGTGTCTTCGTATTTTTTTTGTTCGTCTATATATATTTTCATACAGCCTCCATATTGTTAAGAATTATATATATGGTATAATGAACTCATGAAAATTACAATATTATGCGTAGGAAAAGTTAAAGAAAAATTTTACAGAGATGCGATTGCCGAATTTACAAAGCGTCTAAGCCGCTATTGTAAGCTCGAGATAGTCGAAGTTTCCGACGAAAAAACAGATGAGCAGGCCACACAGACAGAAATTGACATAGTAAAAAATAAAGAAGGAGAAAGGCTTCTTAAATGTATAAAGGACGATGCATATGTTTTCTGTCTTGCGATAGATGCTAAACAGCTCAACTCTGTTGAGCTGTCACAAAAGATAGACAAGCTTATGACATCAGGAAAGAGCCATCTGTATTTTGTAATAGGCGGTTCACTCGGATTATCTGATGCTGTCCTAAAGAGGGCTGATTACAGGCTTAGTTTTTCAAAGATGACATTTCCACACCAGCTTATGAGAGTTATTCTGCTAGAACAGATATACAGGTCATTTCGCATAAGCAATAACGAACCTTATCACAAATGATCTGATATTGGTAGTTTTGCAAAATAAATTTTATTTGCTATAATATACAACATAATAATTTTGAAAGGTATACCATTAAATAATGAGTTTAAACGAAGCATCAATTAAAATACCAGGCCAATATATACCAAACGTATTCGGACAGTTTGATATATTTGCAAAAAAGATAGAGCGAACACTTAATGTTACACTCGTTCTAAGGGAGGATTCTCTTAAGATCATTGGAAATGAAGCAAACTGCAATGGTGCTAAAGAGGTATTTGAACAGCTCATAGAGCTTGCCAAAAGAGGTAATATCATCACAGAGCAGAATGTAAATTATGCACTGGCTCTTTTAGAAGAACATAAGGGCAACGCAATAGTAGAGATTGATAAAGATATAATCTGCCATACTATAAACGGAAAACCAGTAAAGCCTAAGACAATAGGACAGAAGGAGTATGTGGATGCTATCAGAAAGAAAATGATAGTTTTCGGAATGGGGCCTGCCGGAACAGGTAAGACATATCTGGCTATGGCTATGGCGATTACAGCCTTTAAAAATGAACAGGTAGGCAGGATCATCCTGACACGTCCGGCAATAGAAGCAGGGGAGAAACTCGGTTTCCTTCCTGGAGATTTACAAAGCAAGATAGATCCGTATCTTCGTCCACTCTACGATGCACTTTATCAGATCATGGGGGCTGAGAGCTTCCAACGCAATATGGAAAAGGGCCTGATTGAAGTTGCCCCACTAGCATATATGAGAGGCCGTACGCTAGACAACGCTTTTATTATCCTTGATGAAGCCCAAAATACAACACCTGCGCAGATGAAGATGTTTCTTACCCGAATAGGTTTTGGATCAAAGGTCGTAGTCACAGGTGATGCAACACAAAAAGATCTTGCTCCCGGAGCAAAATCAGGACTTGACGTGGCTCTTAGAGTACTTAAAAATATCGACGATATCGGAATATGTAATCTGACAAGTAAAGATGTAGTCCGCCATCCGCTTGTACAAAAAATTGTTCAGGCATATGACGATTACGAGAATAAACAGATTATAAAGACAAGCAGAAAGCAGGGGAAAAAGTAATTGAGGCGTATTGTATCACTAGTTGCAATATTTATTTCCATACTAGCTTTGTCCTTTGTACTATGTCTGCTGGGGGATCTTTATCCGGATGAGTGGATATGTATTGCATATATAGATATAATATTTTATATGCTCTTTCTTTTTGAACTAGAGTATGAGAGGTCAAAATATTTAATATCTAATAATAGCAGGACTGATTATGTCAAATTTGCAATAGCATTTTTTATATGCTGTATGATATGTGTAGTCTCGGGCATCCTGCCTGTTTATTGCAGACCTGTCGCTTTTACCGCCATATTACTTTGCCTTGCAGCAAATGAGTATTTAGGTTTCATATGTGGAACTTTTTTCTGTATTCTTTTAGGTGCCACTGTTTCAGGAGATTTCTATGATATGATCTGCGAGATATTACTTGTCATAACAAGCTCCATACTTGCCAAAATGTTGCGAGAAGACAAGCTCCAGATATATATATACGTGCTTGCTATATGCCTAAATGTCGTGACTCCGAATATATTTTACTATATGTCGAATAAGGAATTTTCATCACAGATACTCATAAATGGTACTGTAACAGGAATTCTTGCCGCAATATTCTGCTTTCTATGTTCTCGAATCTTTAGGCCACATAGTGCAGATGAGATAAATGACAGGCTAATCACCATAATATCCGATGATTTTTCGGAGGTCACAGAGCTTAAAGAGCAGTCTTTTTCCGAGTACAATCATGCAAATTTCGTCTCAACACTGGCTATAAAGGCAGCAAAAGTTGCAGGACTTAATACAGCACTTTGTGCCGCTGGCGGATTTTATTACCGTATCGGACGCTGGCAGGACAAACCAGGAGTAAAAGCCGGTACAGACCGTGCGGAGGTACTTAATTTTCCTGAGCCTCTTATTACTTTACTCGGTGAATATTACGGGGAGCTTGCAAAGCCAAGTACACCGGAGTCTGCACTCGTCCACATGATCGATGCCCTTATAGTAAAGCTTGATCACCTAAAGATAGATGTAGCCGACAATGACTGGAACCACGATATACTTGTCATTCAGACACTTAATGAATTCTCAACATCCGGATTATATGACAAATCCGGACTTAGCATGAACCATTTTCTAAAGATAAGAGATTACCTTACAAAGGAGGAATTACTAAGATGAGTTTTTTTCTTGAGAAAGAAATAGAACCGGATTTTGATTTTGACTATGAAAACGTTGCCCGCACAGTTGTGGAATTTTCACTAGAACACGAGGGTTTTCCGTATGAGGCAGAAGTAAATTTAACTCTTACAGACAACGATGGTATATGGGCTATCAATAAACAGTTCAGGCAGATTGATCGTCCTACTGATGTACTTTCTTTTCCTATGCTTTCATATGAGGCACCTGGAGATTTTTCATTTCTTTCTGATGAGAATGAAGATGATTTTAATCCTGATACAGGAGAGGTTATGCTGGGGGATATCATTATATCTGTAGACAAAGTAAAGGAACAGGCTGCTGAGTACGGACACAGTTTAAAGAGAGAATTCGCATTTCTTATTACACACAGCATGCTCCATCTGTTCGGATATGATCACATGGAGCAGGATGAAGCAGCCGTGATGGAAGAGCATCAGAGAAAAATACTTGACGCTCTCGATATAAAACGATAATATTTAATCTGGTCAATCAAAAATACATAGAGGTTTTATCAATGTCTAATAAAAATAAAGGAGCAAGCAACGCTCTCGTACAGGGCTCAATACTTGCCGTAGCATCCATAATCAGCCGTGTAATCGGCCTTATATACCGTATTCCTATGCAGCGCATACTTGGGGATATCGGAATAGGCTATTATTCAACGGCATTCGAGATATACAATGTTATGCTTATCATATCATCCTACAGTCTGCCTCTTGCAGTGTCAAAGATGGTATCAACACAGATGGCACACAAAAGACGCAGGGCCACTTACCAGATCTTAAAGTGTGCACTTTTATTTGCCACTATATCTGGTACAACTGTAGCTCTTATATTATTTTTCGGTGGAGAATTTTTTGCGACTACACTGCTTAATACACCATATAGTATATTTGCACTAAGGGTACTTGCACCGGGACTTCTCATCGTAGCGGTTCTTGGAGTTATACGAGGATTTTTCCAGGGGCTTGGCACTATGATGCCAAGTGCGGTATCACAGATCATAGAGCAGGTAGTAAATGCAATAGTAAGTGTATGGGCTTCTTATGTACTTTTCCGTACTGGAACAAGGATAGGTGCTGTACTAGGTGACAAGGAACACTATGCAGCAGCCTATGGTGCCGCCGGAGGTACACTTGGTACTGTGCTTGGTTCGGTCGCTGCGCTACTTTTTGTTATATTCATATTTGCCATATATATGAGTGTATTCAAGCGCCAGATGAAGCACGAACACCATGTAAAAGTCGATCCTTTCAGCTATACAATGAAAATTCTTATCATTACTGTTATCCCTGTGCTCCTAAGTACCACTATCTACAATATCAGCGGTATCATAGATCAGGGTATATTCAAACAGGTCGCTGCATTACAGGGTTATTCACAGAATGATATAGATGTATGGTGGGGCGTATATACTGGTAAATACAAGCTTCTTATAAATGTACCTATATCTATTGCATCCGCAATGGCTGCATCGTTTGTGCCTGTCCTTACCGGAGCATACAATAGAAAAGACATGGTAGCAGTACGTTCACAGATCAACTTATCCACACGCTTTATCATGGTAGTTGCCTTTCCATGTGCAGTAGGGCTTGCAGTATTTGGCCTTCCGATCTTTAATATACTATTTTCTAGCACACGTGCCACAAACCAGTCGGCATCAGTTATGATGTATGTCGGAGCTGTGGCAGTAGTATTTTATTCACTGTCCACTCTTTCAAATGGACTGTTGCAGGGAATAGATAAGCTTAAGATTCCAGTAATAAATGCTGCCATCTGTATTGTTGCGCACGTTATAGTACTTATACTTCTCATGCTGATATTTAGAATGAATATCTATGCGGTAGTACTTGCAAATACATTCTTCGCACTTCTTATGTGTTTCTTAAATAGTATGGCTTTAAGAACACACAGTGGCTTTAAACAGGAAATAAAAAAGACTTTTATAATACCGGCTATAAGCTCACTTATTATGGGTGTTATCTCATATGTGGTATACTCCGGAATCTACAAGCTTTGCAGGCATGAAATCATTGCATTCGTGCTTGCTGCAATAGTTGCAGTAGCTGTATATGCAGTGGCACTTCTTTTGTTAAAAGGACTTACGGAAGATGAGCTTAGACATTTTCCGAAGGGAACACTTATCATAAAAGTAGCAAAAAAATGCCATCTTCTATGATAAAATTGAATAATATTTAAAATATACAGATACTGATTTTGATCTAATAATATAAAATACAAAATTGGTATCTGTTTTTTAGCTGTTGATTTATACGATTTTCTTGAAAGCTACTCAAGTTAATGCTAAAATGAGTAGTTAGGGGAAAAATATGTACGATATAATAATAATAGGTGCCGGTGCCTCGGGCATGATGGCAGCAGTGACTGCTGCACGAAGAGGCGCTAAAGTAGCACTTTTAGAACACAAAGATGCCATTGGCAAAAAAATTCTTGCCACAGGAAATGGCAGATGCAATTATACAAATAAAGATATGTCAGCTGACAAATACCACGGCAGCAGGCAGCTTATCAAAAACGGATTGTCACGCTTTAACGAAAAGGATACGATTGCCTTTTTTGAAAGTCTCGGTATCCCGGCATACGATAGCAACGGCTATATATATCCCAATTCAAAACAGGCAGCATCAGTTGTCGCGGCATTTCGCATGGAACTTAGCCGCACAAAGGTCGATGTAAAAACGGACATTCAGATAGACTCTATAAATTATAAGCCTGATAAGGGCAATGCTTCTTTCATATATCAGGTAAACGGCAGCTTCGGCAGGCTTACCGCACCAAAGCTTATAATAGCCTGTGGTCTTACAGCCTCCTCAAAGCTCGGAAGTGATGGAAGCCTGTTTAACGCGATAGGCTCGCTCGGTCATCACTTTACAGATATAGTCCCTGCGCTGTGTGGTTTTTATTGCAGCGGACTTAACTTTAAAAAGATAACCGGTGTAAGATGTGATGCCACAGTAAGCTCTATAATAGGTGGTACGCCTACCGAAGAACAAACTGGTGAGCTTCAACTAACCGACTATGGTCTTTCTGGTATACCAATTTTTCAGATAAGCAGCCTGTTGTCAAGGGCACTTAAAAAAGAACAAAAAGCTGAGATAACTATAGATTTTATGCCATCTTACACTCATAAAAAGCTATCAGAATATCTTAAAATCCGAAGAGAGGCAACCACCGACAGGCGTTCACTAAATGAGATGTTAAATGGTCTATTAAACAGCAAACTCATGCTTGAGCTTATACATAAATCCGGGCTTTCACCGGATCAAAAAGGTTCACAGCTTACTGACAGTGAGATAAATCTGCTTACTGATACTATAAAACATACAACCGTGTCTGTAAGCCGTGCCAGAGACGCAGAATTTGCACAGGTTTGTGCCGGAGGACTCCGCACAAAAGAGATAGACGCACGTACACTTGAATCCAAAATCCATCCCGGACTTTACTTTGCCGGAGAGCTATTAGATGTAGATGGTATATGTGGAGGTTACAATTTACAGTGGGCTTGGACAAGCGGATATATAGCAGGAATGGAAAGCAGTAAATGATAAAAATAAACCAGATAAAGCTTCCTGTCACATCAAATCAGGATGACCTTAAAAAGAAAATAATAAAAAAATTAAAACTAAACAGTTCTACGGAATTTACCTACCGTATTCTTAAAAAATCACTCGATGCGCGTAAGAAGCCAGAGCTTTTTTATACATATTCCGTGGCTGTTAATATAAAAAATGAGGCAGCAATTGTAAGGCGTTGCCGCGATTCATCAGTACTTATATATACTGAAAAGCAATACCTCATCCCACCATCAGGTGATACTGTCTTAAAAAACAGACCTATCATCGTAGGTGCAGGTCCTGCCGGGCTTTTTTGTGCATTCATACTGACAGAAGCCGGATATTCTCCGATCGTTATAGAACGTGGAAGCCGGGTAGAAAAAAGAACCGAGGATGTGGCACGTTTCTGGGAGACAGGAGTTCTTGACCCTTCAAGCAATGTGCAGTTTGGAGAGGGTGGCGCAGGTACATTTTCCGATGGTAAATTAAATACATCGGTAAAAGATCCCACAGGTCGCAATACTTTGGTGCTTGAGACTTTCGTCCGTTTTGGTGCTGATTCATCAATACTATATGACAACAAGCCTCATATCGGAACGGATGTTCTTTCTGCGGTTATAGTAAATATGCGAAATCACCTGATCGAAAAAGGTGCGCTCTTTTTGTTTGATACCTGTGTCACAGATATAGTGGCAAAAAACGATACTTTGTGTAGTATAAAGACATCCGATCAGGAAATCTCTGCCGATATATGCGTGCTCGCACTCGGACACAGCTCAAGGGATACATTTAACATGCTCTATAAAAAAGGTATTGATATGCAATGTAAAAATTTTGCAGTTGGATTTCGTGTAGAGCATCCACAATCCATGATAGATAAGGCGCAGTACGGCTTGCAGCCAAAGCAAAAGCTTCCACCAAGCCCGTACAAGGTCACATCAAACTTCCCGAACGGAAGAGGAGTGTATTCATTTTGCATGTGCCCTGGTGGCTATGTAGTAAATTCATCCTCACTTGAGGGACATACTGTCGTAAATGGCATGAGCTATCATGCGCGTGATAGCAAAAATGCCAACAGTGCAATCATAGTATCTGTAGGCACTGCTGATTTTGGCGCATCCGATCCGCTTGCCGGAATAAGATTTCAAGAGCAGCTTGAAAGAGAAAACTATAAACGAGGAAACGGATATATCCCACAGCAGCTCTTTGGCGATTTCTGCGACAACAGGCTTACCACATCATATGGGGATTTTAGCTCCTGTACAAAAGGACAGACCACATTTGCCCAGCTAAATGGACTTATGAACCAACAGATGGAGCAGTCATTTGTAGAAGCAATGGCACATTTTGGCCATATGATACATGATTTCGACAGAAAAGATGCAATATTATCAGGCATGGAAACACGGACATCATCACCGCTTCGCATAAACAGGGACAGCTCCTTTGAAAGCAGCATAAAAGGCATTTACCCATGTGGCGAAGGGGCCGGATATGCCGGTGGCATCACATCAGCAGCGATTGACGGCATAAAGGTTGCAGAAGCAATCATTACAAAATATAAAATTAATTAATATACTAAAGAGAGGAAACATCAGTGGCTGACGTATCACCAATGATGCAGCATTATCTGCAGACTAAAGAACAATATAAGGACTGTATTTTATTTTATCGTTTAGGTGACTTCTACGAGATGTTCTTTGACGACGCAAAAACAGTATCAAAAGAATTAGAACTTACTTTAACTGGAAAAAGCTGTGGCTTAGAGGAGAGAGCACCTATGTGCGGTGTACCTTTTCATTCCGCAGATTCATATATCAACCGTCTCGTGTCAAATGGCCATAAAGTAGCAATCTGCGAGCAGATGGAAGATCCAAAACAGGCAAAGGGAATAGTAAAACGTGAAGTCATCCGCGTGGTCACACCGGGTACAAACATTGACATGAATTCCCTTGATGAGGCAAAAAACAATTATATCATGTCTATCGTGTATACAGGGGACAAATACGGTATTGCAACAGCAGATGTGACAACGGGAGATTTTTTTACTACAGAGGTAGATAACGAGAGAAAGCTCTTAGATGAAATAAGCCGTTTTACACCATCAGAGATCATCTGCAATGAAGCATTTTATATGAGTGGAATTGATGTGGATGACCTTAAAAACCGTCTATCGATAACAGTATCAGCGCTTGATTCGTGGTATTTCGGTGACGGACTTGCAAACGAGACACTCCTTTTGCATTTTCATGTGCAGACACTTACAGCACTTGGTTTAGAAGATTATGAGAGTGGTGTTATTGCAGCAGGCGCACTCCTTAAATACCTTTATGAGACGCAGATGAACTCTCTTGACAATATACTTGAGATCCATCCGTACTCCATAGGTAAATACATGATAATAGACAGCTCATCGCGAAGGAATCTAGAGCTTGTTGAAACACTCCGCGAAAAGCAAAAAAGAGGCTCCCTTTTGTGGGTGCTAGATAAGACAAAGACAGCCATGGGTGCAAGGCTTTTACGCTCATATGTAGAGCAGCCTCTTATCGAAAAAAAGGAGATCATAAAACGCCAGAAGCTTATAGAGGCACTTAATGCCAACGAGATCACCCGTGATGAGATACGCGAATATCTTAATCCTATATACGATCTCGAGAGGCTGATTACAAGGATTACTTATCAGTCAGCCAATCCAAGGGATCTTATAGCTTTCAGAGATTCACTTAAGATGCTCCCACCTATAAAGATGCTCCTTTCAGATATCCCTTGTGAGCTTATAGATGAGATAAGCGAAGAATTTGATGAGCTTAAGGATATATATGAGCTTTTACTTTCATCCATAGAGGATGAGCCTCCAATTTCACTTCGCGATGGAGATATCATAAAATGCGGCTACAATGAGGAAGTAGACCGGCTGCGCGATGCAAAGACCAAGGGCAAGACATGGCTTGCCGAGCTTGAGGCATCAGAACGCGAAAAAACTGGTATTAAAAACTTAAGGATTAAATTTAACAAAGTGTTCGGGTATTACCTTGAAGTCACAAACTCCTTTAAAGATCTCGTGCCTGATTACTACGTAAGAAAACAGACACTTACCAATGCTGAAAGGTATATAACTCCTGAACTTAAAGAGCTTGAGGATACGATACTAGGAGCGGAAGATCGTCTTACATCGCTTGAGTACGAGCTTTTCAGACAGATAAGACAAAGCATCGCAGACTGTGTATCACGTATACAAAAAACCGCCCGTGTCATAGCCTGTATTGATGTATTTGCTTCCCTTGCACTTGTGGCAAGCCAGAACAACTACTGTAAGCCAAAAATAAACGAGAGTGGTATAATAGATATCAAAAACGGTCGCCATCCTGTAGTAGAAAAGATGATAACAAACGATATGTTTATCGAAAACGATACCTACCTTGATAGTAATAAAAATCGTATCTCAATCATCACAGGTCCAAATATGGCAGGAAAATCTACTTATATGCGTCAGTCTGCGCTTATTGTACTCATGGCTCAGATAGGAAGCTTTGTACCAGCACAGACCGCAAATATCGGCATTGTAGACCGCATATTTACACGTGTCGGTGCTTCGGATGATCTCGCCTCAGGTCAGAGTACCTTCATGGTCGAGATGAACGAGGTTGCAAACATCTTAAGAAATGCCACATCAAAATCCCTTCTAATTCTTGACGAGATTGGCCGTGGTACGAGTACATTTGACGGACTAAGCATAGCATGGGCAGTTGTTGAACATATAAGCAATCCAAAGCTTCTTGGAGCAAAGACATTATTTGCCACACACTATCATGAGCTTACAGAGCTTGAGGGAAAGCTTGACAGCGTAAACAATTACTGTATTGCCGTAAAAGAAAAAGGTGATGATATCGTATTCCTTCGAAAAATAGTAAAAGGTGGTGCCGACAAGAGCTATGGAATACAGGTGGCAAAGCTTGCAGGACTGCCGGATTCTGTCGTAGAACGCGCAAAAGAGCTTGTTGAACAGCTCTCAGCAAACGATATTACAGACACTGTCAAAAATATCTCCGTTGATGCAGGAAATAAGCAACACAAAAAACAGCATCTTGATGAGGTGGATATGACTCAGATTTCACTTTTTGATACTGTAAAAGATGATGACATAATAGATGAACTCAAAAATATTGACATCGGAAACATGACACCGCTAGATGCCCTAAACAAGCTCTACCAGCTCCAAAACAAAGTAAGAAACCGCTGGTAAACATCAATAGAAAGGATAGTTATGCCTAATATTGCCATACTCAATCAGGAAACAATAGACAAGATCGCAGCAGGCGAGGTAGTTGAGCGTCCATGCTCAGTTGTAAAGGAGCTTGTTGAAAATGCCATAGATGCAAAAGCCACTGCCATAACGGTTGAGATAAAAGAGGGCGGTATCTCCTTTATCCGTATCACAGACAACGGCTGCGGCATCGACAGGGATCAGGTACCGCTGGCATTTTACCGCCACAGCACAAGCAAAATAAGAAGTGCCGAGGATCTACTTACAGTAAAATCATTAGGCTTTAGAGGCGAGGCACTTTCGAGTATCTCAGCAGTTGCCAGAGTCGAACTTATCACAAAAACATATGAAAATCTTACTGGAACCAGATATATCATAGAAGGCTCCAAGGAGCTTTCCAATGAAGAGGTTGGCGCACCGGACGGTACGACATTTATCGTAAAGGATCTTTTTTATAATGTACCTGCCAGACGAAAGTTTTTAAAGACAGCACAAACCGAGGGTGGCTACATAAGTGATATGGTCGAAAAGCTTGCGCTTTCACACCCTGATATATCCTTTAAGTTCATAAATAATAACCAGACAAAGCTTCACACTTCGGGAAATGGCAACCGAAGGGATATCATATACCATATATTTGGCCGTGAGATCTCATCATCACTGCTTGAGGTAAAACATGAATGTGAATACTTTAAGGTAGAAGGATATATCGGAAAGCCTGTTATCACACGAGGCAACAGAAACTACGAAAATTACTTCATTAACGGCAGATATATAAAGAGCAATCTGCTCTCAAAGGCAATAGAGGAGGCTTACAAGAACTTTCTCATGCAGCATCAGTATCCGTTTACCGTGCTTTACTTTACATTTTACAGTGAACTTGACGTAAACGTACATCCAACCAAGATGGAGCTTAGATTTGACAATAATAATGAAATATACATAGAACTATCTGATGCGATCTATGAGATTTTATCTCATAAGGAGATGATACCCGAGGTGCCTGTGGACAGCACTTCCGCACCTAAAAAAATGGTTCATGAATACAAAGAGCCTATACCTGAGCCATTTGAGAAAAGGCGTATAAATGAAATAAGGGCAGCAGAGTCGAAGAGCGTATACGGACAGAACATAACGACAGCAGTTCTTGAAAATGTCCCTTTAGCCGCAGCACCTGACAATAGCAGAGGCAGTAACAGCAATATCATCAACGGTATATTGCCAGAAACATCATTCAATCCATTTGCAGATGAAAAAGTCGTAACCGGAACACAGCAGACACTTGGTGAGTACGATAAGGTTTTCCTAACGGAAAGCTCAAAGAAACAGTTTAAGATAATAGGGCAGCTCTTTAAGACTTACTGGCTCATAGAGTTTGAGGACAAGCTTTATATCATAGACCAGCATGCGGCACACGAAAAGGTGCTCTATGAGCGCACGATGGCGCGTCTTGCCACAAAAGACTTTACATCACAGCGTATCAGCCCACCTATCATACTGACACTCGATGCCAAAGAGAGCGATATGCTTGAAAAATATAGAGAGCAGATAGAACAGTTTGGATATGAGGTAGAGCATTTCGGTGGCAAGGAATACATGATAAGTGCCGTGCCTGACAATCTGTTCCACATAGATATGAAAGATCTTTTTATAGAGATGCTCGATGATTTTTCAAATGCCACAGGCAGGCAGACTCCGGATCTTATAACAGAAAAGGTAGCCTCGATGTCATGCAAGGCAGCAGTAAAGGGAAATGACAAGCTCTCGCTAGAGGAGATAAATGAGCTTATAGATGAGCTTTTATCGCTCGACAACCCGTATAACTGCCCGCACGGCAGACCAACCATCATCTCCATGACCAAATATGAGATAGAAAAGAAATTCAAACGAATCGTCTGATGAGGAATATATATGACACAAAAACCAATGGTCGTTCTTACAGGGCCGACCGCAGTCGGAAAAACAGTTCTCTCCATAGAGCTTGCAAAAAAAATAAATGGTGCTATAATATCCGCTGATTCCATGCAGGTATACAAATACATGGATATCGGTTCGGCAAAGGTTACGCCACAGGAGATGGACGGCATAAAGCATTATCTGATAGATGAGCTTTCGCCAGAAGACGAATTTAACGTATTCGTGTTCAAGGATATGGCAAAAAAAGCTTTAGATGAGATCTATGCCAACGGAAAAATCCCCATAATAGCAGGCGGCACAGGTTTTTATATACAGGGACTGCTTTACGATATCGACTTTACAAAACAAAAAATAGATGAGGACTACAGAAACATGCTTTATGACTTTGCAAAAGAGCATGGCAACTATGCCCTACATGAAAAACTAAAGGATATAGATCCTGCCTCCTATGAGCTGATCCATGAAAATAACGTAAAGCGTGTAATAAGAGCCATAGAATACTATCACACCTGCCATGAACCTATATCAGTGCACAATGAAAAGGAAAAAAATCGCACTTCACCATACAATTATGCTTACTTTGTCTTAAATGATGACCGCGCCAATCTATACAGCCGCATTGATAAGCGAGTAGATATTATGATAGAAAAAGGACTTATAGATGAGGTAAAAAGGCTAAAAGCAATGGGATACACCCAGGATATGGTTTCAATGAAGGGCATAGGCTACAAGGAAGTACTTTCGTATCTTGACGGACAGTACTCCATTGATGAAGCGATAGAAAAGGTTAAGCTTGAATCCAGACGTTTTGCAAAACGTCAGCTTACATGGTTTAGAAGAGAAAAAGACACTATATGGATAGACAAAAATGAATATTCATATGATGATAATAAAATATTAAGTAAAATACAAGAAATATTAGCAGAAAAGAGGATTATAATTTGTTAGAGACAATGTATAAACAATACGAACAGCTTGGCATATCAAAAGCCGTACTTGACTTCGGATCAAAAGTAGAAGATGAGCTTAAGGAGAGATTTAACCAAATAGACACAAATGCCGAATATAATCAGCTAAAGGTCATCGGTGCAATGCAAAAAAACAAAGTAAGTGCCGAATGTTTTCAGACTTCAAGCGGCTACGGATATAATGACCTTGGAAGAGATACCCTTGAAAAAGTATATGCCGACTGTTTTAAAGGAGAGGATGCTCTGGTAAGACCACAGATTACCTGCGGTACACATGCACTTGCGCTTGCACTCATGTCAAATTTACGTCCAGGTGATGAACTTTTATCCCCGGTAGGAAAGCCATATGATACACTAGAGGAAGTTATCGGAATCAGACCGTCGAAGGGCTCGCTTGCAGAGTATGGTGTTACATATTCACAGGTAGACCTACTTCCTGACGGTGAATTTAACTTCGACGGAATAAAGAAGGCTATCAATGAAAAAACCAAACTTGTAACTATTCAGCGATCGAAAGGCTATGCTACAAGACCGACACTCTCTATTGACCGCATCGGAGAGCTTATTTCCTTTGTAAAGGGCATTAAGCCGGATGTAATCTGTATGGTAGACAACTGCTACGGTGAGTTTGTTGAGGAAAAAGAGCCCCTCGAAGTCGGAGCTGATATGATGGTAGGTTCTCTTATCAAAAATCCTGGCGGTGGACTTGCACCTATAGGTGGCTATATAGTAGGCAAAAAGGAATGTGTTGAAAATGCAGCCTACAGACTTACTTCACCGGGACTTGGAAAAGAAGTAGGAGCATCACTAGGTGTCATCCAGTCTTTCTATCAGGGACTTTTCCTTGCACCAACCGTGGTAAGCGGAGCCTTAAAGGGAGCTATTTTTGCAGCAAAAATATATGAAAAACTCGGCTACAAAGTAGTGCCAAATGGTATAGAAAGCCGCCACGATATCATCCAGGCGATCGAATTTAACGACAGAGACTCTATGATAGCCTTCTGTGAGGGTATACAGGCAGCAGCACCTGTTGATAGTTATGTGACTCCTGAGCCATGGGCTATGCCGGGATATGATTGTGATGTTATCATGGCAGCCGGGGCATTTGTACAGGGCTCATCAATAGAACTTTCAGCAGACGGACCTGTAAAACCACCATACGCAGTATATTTTCAGGGAGGACTCACCTGGTATCATGCCAAGCTTGGAATCCTCATGTCTTTAGAAAAACTTTATGAGAGAAATCTTGTTAAGCTCGATTAGGTGTGCTAAAATTAAATAAAATTTGCTTTAATCCGTTATCAATATGTAGCAGTTTATACTTTTTTGTATAATCAGTTACATTAATCCGCCTGGGAGAGTGGGAAAGGATCAAATGCATAAAAACAAAACAATCAAAAGCTTGCCGGCATCGGAGCGTCCGTACGAGAAATTTTTATCTGGCGGAGCAGCCGGTCTTTCTGATGCAGATTTGCTTGCCATCATCATTAAAACAGGCACAAAAGATCTTAGTTCAGTAGATATTGCCCATGAAATACTCTCTCATAGGCACGGCAACCTGTTAAATCTCTACGAGATGTCCTACGAGGATCTTTTGCACATTCCAGGGATCGGACAGGTAAAGGCTATCCAGTTAAAAGCCATTGCAGAGCTGTCGCTTCGGATATCAAAGACTACGCGCATAGAGAGCCTTCGCATGAATACACCATCTACCATTGCTGATTACTATATGGAACAGATGCGTCATCTGCGTGAAGAGATCGTAATGTGCGCTTATTTCGATGTCAAAAGCCGTTTTTTAGGGGATAAATTCATATCCAAAGGATCACTTTGTTCTTCCGTGGTAGATATAAGTTCCATCCTAAGGACAGCCCTTGAGAAAAATGCATCCAAGATTGTGCTTCTCCATAACCATCCGAGTGGCGATTGTACTCCCAGCAGAGATGATATAGCGGTCACAGACAATTTATCAGACGGCTCGAAGATATTTTCAATCGAACTGTGCGACCACATTATCATAGGTGATAACGAATATTACAGCTTCTATGAAAATAATCTTATATAAACAAGAAGACGAGGTAGAATCATTATGAGTAACAACGTTTATGGAATTGACCTGGGAACAAACAATTTCAAGGTATATTCTAAAGCAACAGGAAAAACAATGCTTGAGAAAAATGCCATTGCAATAATAGAAAAAAATCAAATATATGCATATGGAGACCGTGCCTATGCAATGTATGAGAAAGCCCCTGAGAGCATCAACGTCATCTTTCCGGTAGTTGAGGGTGTCATTGCAGATTACAATCTTCTTCAGCAGATGATCTTTGATTTTCTTGAGAACAAAACAAAAGCCCGCATCAAAAATGCTGAATTTATCATAGCCGTACCTACAGATATCACTGATGTAGAAAAACGTGCCTTCTATGAGCTTTTCTACAAGAGCAAATCAAAACCTAAAAAGGTCATGCTCTGTGAGAAGCCTATCGCAGATGCAGTAGGACTTGGAATAGATGTAAATGAACCTACAGGTGTGATGATAGTAGATATGGGAGCCGACACTACAGAGATTTCAGTCATTTCACTTGGAGGACTTGTATTGAGTGATTTGCTGCATTTTGGCGGTAACAGAATTGATGAATCTATCATCTCTTACATCCGCAAAGAATTCAATCTCGTTATCGGACAAAAAACTGCAAAATCCTTAAAAGAAACTATTGGATCAGCACTTCCTGGGCGAGAAGATACAATGGTAATAGTAGGACGTGATGTTGTAAGTGGACTTCCTATCGAAGTAGAGATTACAGCAGCTGTAGTATACGAAGCTATGAAGGCAAATCTTGAGTCAATCTGTACATCAATAAAACTGATACTTGAGAAGACTCCACCAGAACTTGCAAAAGATATCATTCATTCTGGAATATATATCACAGGAGGCGGTTCAAAGCTATACTCACTTGACAAACTTTTTGAACAGATTACCAATATCAAAGTCATTCCAGCAGACACTCCTGAGGAAAGCTCTGTAAGAGGACTGGTGCAGATCGTATCTGATTCAAAATACAAGCGTCTTCCTTTTAGCATCAAAAAATAAAACAAGCCGAGGTTTATCATGAGCAGTAATTTTCGAAAACGAAAAAGAAACCACAATAAGAAATTACCGGCCAGATATACTTTGTTTATCATGACAGGTATCTGCTTTATTGCGATACTTATCGGTCTGACATTCAATATATCCGGAGGTCCTTTAAAAAGTGCTGCTGGATATGTTTTTGTTCCTATGCAAAAAGGTATAAACAGTTTCGGTAAGACAATATCGGATAAAGTAACTGAATTTCGAACTCTCAGTAAAGTCATGGACGAAAATAAAGAATTAAAAGCACAGATTGAAGATCTTACAACTCAACTTACCACCAATAAACTTGAGCAGTATGAGCTTGACAATTACAGGGAACTTTTTGATCTTGATGCCAAATATCCGTCCTATACTAAAATTGCAGCCAGCGTTATCGCAAAGGACAGTGGCAACTGGTTTTCCACCTTTACCATAGACAAAGGCAAAAAAGACGGCATCGACGTAGGCATGAATGTGCTTGCAGGAAGTGGACTCGTTGGAATAGTCACCGATGCGGGTCAAAACTATGCCAAAGTCAGATGTATAATAGATGATTCAAGCAAGGTCAGCGGCATGGTATCGACAACTGAGGATAACCTCACCGTAAGTGGAAATATCAAAACTATGAACGAGAACAAAGTCATCACCTTTACAGAGCTAAAAGACGATGACAATAAGGTACAGGTCGGTGATCCGGTTGTTACATCATATGTATCTGACAGATATCAGCAAGGTATCCTGATTGGCTATGTTACTACCATAGAGGACAATTCTAACAACCTTACCAAATCAGGAACGATCACTCCTGTAGTCGATTTTGAGCATCTTGAGAACGTACTTGTCATAACAGAGATTAAAAATACTGGTACTGAGTCTGCAGAAGATACACAGACAGCTACTGAGAACTCTACAGAATAGGATATAGGTTAACATGCGTCGAAAAATTGTTTTATTTTTAATTATATCCATATGCTTTGTACTGCAAACCACACTTTTTCAAGTACTTTCTTTTGCAGATATCGCACCAAATCTCATGATCATAGCAGTTTCATCTTTTGGATTCATGCGAGGCAAAAAAGAAGGACTTTGGGTAGGTTTTTTTAGTGGACTTCTTATTGATATTTTTTGTGGAACTTACGTCGGAATATATTCACTAATCTATATGTATATCGGATACTTAAATGGATTATTCCAGAAACGTTTCTATCCTGATGATATAAAGCTTCCGATGGTTCTTATCGGAGGCAGTGACTTGCTTTGCAATTTTATAATATACTTCATGATGTTTATGCTCCGCGGAAGATTTCAGTTCTGGTTTTATCTTAAATCGATAATTATTCCTGAATTCGTCTATACAATGGTTATCAGCATACTGCTTTATATGCTTTTCCTTAAGATAAATCAGAAACTTGAGCAACTAGAGAAAAGGAGAGCAAAGAAATTTGATTTATGATATAAAAGAATTTCTGAAGAAATTTTTCAGTTCGAGACTTTTTGTATTAGCAGCAGTTGTAGTCCTCTTGTTTGCTATCCTGGCAGAGAGAGTATTTACCTTGCAGATTGTAAATGGATCTGATTACCAGGAAAACTTTATAATGCTCATAAAAAAGAATCTGTCCATAGATGCCTCGAGAGGAAATATCTATGACTGTAATGGCAACCTGCTGGCATACAACCAGCTTGCATATTCTGTTGTCATATCTGATAACGGAAATTACTCAACTACCAAACAGCATTACAAAATGCTTAATAAAGAGCTGGCCGAGATCACCAGTGTTATAAAGCAAAACGGTGGCACTTTATACAATGATTTTCCTATTGTTTTAAATGATGACGATACATACAGCTACAACTTTACATCGGAAACCGCTCGAAAACGTTTCCTTTCTGACGTATTTGGCAAAAAATATGATAAACTTGAGTACAATAATGCTCTTAATTTTGACGAGGCAAATGCCACAGCTCAAAATGTCATGGACTACCTCAAATCAGATCAGACAGGTGGTTTTCGTGTAAGCAGCAAATATGACGAGTCGACTGCCTATGATATTGTAGTGATGAGATATGCTATAAACCAAAACCGTTATACAAAATATGAGACTACAACAATAGCTCAGGATGTAAATGATACTATTGTTGCATACGTAAACGAGCATGCAGACTCCTTGACTGGCATATCCATTGAGGAAGACACTATCCGTAAATACAATTATGCTGAATACATTTCTTCTCTTGTCGGATATACCGGTAAAATCTCAACAGATGAGTACAATGAGCTCTCAAAGGATGATGATACCTATACACAGAATGATATGGTCGGTAAATCAGGCCTAGAGCAGTACTATGAAAGCTATTTGCGTGGCAAAAATGGAGAAGAGCAGGTATACGTTAATAACGTTGGTAAGATTAATGAAGTAATAAGCCGTGATGAACCAACTGCCGGAAACGACCTGTATCTTAGTATTGACATAAATCTGCAAGAGGCAACCTACAAGCTCTTAGAGCAAGAGATTGCCGGAATAGTATATTCAAAGATTCAAAGCGGTGACATTCCGATTACAGATGTGTATTTTGCGCTTATAAACAACAACGTACTCGATCTGACGCACTTTAATGCTACTGATGCTTCAGGTACAGAGCAGGAGATCTACAATGCTTTCACTGGGCAGCTTCAGGCAGCACTTAGCACAGTAGAGTCAGAGCTTTCAAACGGAACTGCTGGAACCAACGACATGTCCGAACAGACCCTTGACTACTTTACACGTATTATGTCTATGCTAAGTGATGACGAATTATTGCTAAGCAGTGAGATCGACACATCAGATACCACATATACTGCATGGAAAGCAGGAACAGTATCACCTAAGGATTATCTCAAATACTGCATCTCAAAACAGTGGATTGATATTACAAAGCTTGAGGTAGACCAAAAATATGCTGATTCTAGCGAGGTATATTCAGCTCTATGTACATATATACAAGATGAGCTTTCTACTGACAAGGATTTCGCCAAGATTATATACAAATATATGGTAAATGCCGGGACTATATCCGGTCAGCAGATATGTCTTTTATTATTTGATCAGGGTGTGCTAGACTATGATGATGCCACTGTAAGCGGACTAGCAAGTGGCTCGTTAAGTTCATATTCGTTTATCATGGACAAGATTAACAATATCGAGATCACACCTGCACAGCTAGCACTCGAGCCGTGTACTGGTTCAAGCGTCATTACAGATGTAAATACCGGACAAATAAAGGCGCTTGTAAGCTATCCGGGTTATGACAATAACCGCCTTGCAAATACCGTCGATTCAGACTATTATCAGTCTTTACGAGAAGACAAGTCCAACCCTCTGTGGAATTATGCAACGCAGGAACAAACAGCACCGGGATCAACATTTAAGATGGTTACAAGTACGGCAGGTCTTGCCGAGGGTGTCATAGATACAACTACCAAAATAAACTGTACCGGTAAATTTTATGATGTAAGCAACGAGCCTGAATGTTGGGTATATCCAGGTTCTCATGGACTAGACAATGTATCCGAAGCATTAAGGGATTCCTGCAACGTATTCTTCTATACAACTGGTTTTAGACTGGCTCAGAAGGATACAGGTACATATGATGATGCAAATGGTATAAGTTATATCCAAAAATATGCATCAATATATGGTTTGAATGAAAAATCCGGTGTCGAAATAGTTGAAAAAACACCGACAATCGCCACAGAATATCCTGTAATGGCTGCCATCGGACAAAGTGATAACAACCTTACGACGATTTCACTGTCTAGGTACGTAACAGCAGTAGCTTCAGGAAAGCTCTACGATTACAAGCTTATGAACAAGATAGTTGATGCTGATGGCAATATTGTAGATCAATACAACTCGCAGTCCACAGATATATCAGGTACTTTAAATCAAACACAATGGGATGCGATCCATCAGGGTATGCGTATGGTGGTTGAGGATCTTAATGATGTCTTTGGTGGTTTTGATGCCGTAGAAGTGGCCGGAAAAACCGGTACCGCACAGCACGGTAAAAATCATCCTAACCATGCACTTTTTGTTGGATATGCACCATACAGCAATCCTGAGATATCAATTGCTACACGTATATCATCTGGATACAGCTCACACAATGCAGCGGCTGCATCAAGAAATATCATCTCATACTATTTTAATAATCAGACACTTGATGAAATACTTTCTGTCAAAGCTGAAGGTGTAAACTCTTCATCAACAAGTGGTATGACAGATTAATCAAACTAGGACAGGTAGAAAAGCAAAAATGTTCAAACAGTACAGACTAAAGAATTATCATTTTCAATTGGTTGCGTATATTGTAGCCCTGACAATACTCGGTATCTTGCTTATTGGAAGTGCAAAACACTCAGTTCAAAGTAAGCAGATACTCGGATTTGTCATGGGACTTACGATCATGATAGTCATATCACTTATAGACTATTCGTTTATACTAAAATTTGCCTGGATATATTATATAGGAATGCTTGTATTGCTTTTACTTGTAATATTTCTGGGTGATGATTCAAACGGTGCCCAAAGATGGTTTGAGATAGGAGGTTTCAGATTTCAGCCTTCTGAGCTTGCAAAGATCATCATCATACTGTTCTTTGCTGCTTTTTTTATGAAATACGAGGAAAGCATCAATACCGTAAAGACCATAATTATGGCGGCCATACTGATAGGTATCCCTTTGTTACTAATAATTAAGCAGCCTGATACGTCGACAACAATACTTACTGCAATAATTTTCGTTGTCCTCTTGTTTATTAGCGGATTAAGTTATAAAATAATACTGACAATATTAGGAATAACTGTACCAATTGGAATAGTTAGTTTTGCACTTATTGTAACATATGCAGACAAGCTAATTGCATCCGGCTTTTATCAGGTAAAGCGTATTATGGCATGGATAGATCCAACAAACTATTCCGATGCAGCTACACAGCAGAGCAATTCCATCATGGCAATCGGTTCCGGTCAGCTTTTTGGAAAAGGGCTTAATAACTCCGTTGTTACCTCTATGAAAAATAGCAACTATATAATAGAGCCACAGACAGACTTTATCTATGCAGTAGCAGGAGAGGAACTGGGATTTATAGGAACAATTGCTATAATAATTCTTTTGCTTCTTATCTCATTAGAGTGTATACTAATAGCAAGAAAAGCAAAGGATCTGAGCGGAAAGCTTATTTGTTGTGGAATGGCAGCTATGATAGCATTTCAAGGTTTCATAAATATATGCGTAGCGACCGGACTTATGCCAAATACCGGAATAACACTGCCATTTGTCAGTTATGGACTTACGTCACTTGTTTCCCTATATATTGGAATGGGATTTGTTCTCAATGTAGGGTTACAGCCAAAAAAATATTAACAAGGGAGGTTCCTGATGAACATAGGATTAGTTGCACATGATTCAAAGAAAAAATTAATGCAGAATTTCTGCATAGCATACAGAGGTATCTTAAGCAAGAATGGTCTTTATGCGACAGGTACTACAGGTCGTCTGATCGAGGAAGTTGCCAACCTTTCAGTACATAAATATCTTGCAGGACATCTCGGAGGAGTACAGCAGCTTGGCGCACAGATTGAGCACAATGACATAGACCTTGTCATTTTCCTGCGTGATCCGCTTAGGCCAAAGCCACATGAGCCAGAAGTAAATAGCATATTTCGTATTTGTGACGAGCACAATATTCCGCTTGCTACAAACCTTGCAACTGCAGAGCTTTTGATATTATCATTAGACAGAGGAGATCTTGACTGGCGTGAGATGTATAAATAAACCCCAAAATTTCAAACGACTGCTATGTCTGACATGCATAGCAGCCCTTTTTATAACCGGATGCACAAGCAAAAAAATAGAAAATGCCTACAATCCATATTCTACAGATTACTTAAATGGTTATAATGGTTCGGATTATTATGCATCCAATCTCTGTGTTACCAATGATGTAAATTTCGGACAAGATACTATATCTTCATCATCATATGCTGAGGGTGCCGGCGCATTCAATATTGACACTCATCAGGTGCTATACAGTCAGAATTTGTTTGAGAAACTATATCCGGCTAGCACTACAAAAGTGCTTACTGCATATATCATACTTAAAAACTGTGACACTAACGATACAGTTACAGTTAGTCACGAGGCGGCAAATCCAGGATCATCCTCATCTGTATGCGGACTCAATGAAGGTGATGTGATAACAGTTGGCGATCTGCTATATGGCTTACTTTTAAGCAGCGGAAATGATGCCGCAATAGCACTTGCTGAATATTATTCTGGCTCGGTAGAGGCTTTTGCAGAGGAAATGAATAAAACAGCAAAAAGTCTTGGCGCTACAAACAGTAATTTCGTTAATTCCTGTGGTCTTCCTGATGAGAATCACTATACTACAATATATGATATGTATCTCATATTTTCCAATGCCATAACTCTTGAAAGCTTTGTAAATATTATAAGCTCACAGACACATGATGCTGCCTACACCAACGCATCGGGTGGCCAGGTTACAAAGACTTACAATAATACCTGTGGTTATCTTTCAGGAGCATATAGCGCACCGGAAAATGTTACTGTTATTGGTGGAAAGACTGGAACAACTGGCGATGCCGGTTATTGTCTCGTATTGCTTAGTCAGAATGCCAATAATGAACGAATAATCAGCATTGTTTTCAAAGCAGACGGCAAAAGTGATTTATACTCTCTTATGAACGATATATTAAGTGGATTTGCTAATTAATTATTGAGTTTTATGGTTATTTATACTATAATAAAATAAAAATATATGTATTTTTT
>CAVICC010000010.1:0-57232 GCA_963641405.1 bacterium
GAGAAAAATACAAGGAAAAGATAGACAATTATTTTTATGATATAATAATTCATATAGGAGATAATTTTGAGCAGAATGAATATGTAGATAAATTATTTAAGCAGGCTTTTTCACTTAAAGATTATTTGAATGGATTATTAGAATACAGATATTATTTAACAAAAATAGACACACCTTATCAGACAGATGATTTCCCTAATACATATGCTTTTTCAAAGGACCTAGACATTATATGCGAAGAAAATGATTTTAAGGGTATAGTTGAGTATACAAAAGCGTTTTTGTGTACAAATATAAACCAATATGATGTTATTACAAAAACGTTCAAAAATAAGATACTGTTTAGGATAGAACTAAAAGGAGTATTAATCTATCAGTTGGATATAAGCTGTCAAATCGATGGATTGGATAAAACGTTTATTGATACAAGCATGTCAAAGAGAATATTAAAGGATGGATATTATATAGCTGCTTTACAAGATGAAATTAGTATAAGAAAAAATGAATATTATAAAAATCCAAGAAAAGTGCATCATCTAAAATTTATCGAAAATGCACAAAAAGAATTCTTGGAATAAAGTAGGGTAGATACAGCACAAGTGAAAAGGAAATGGACTATTCCTTAAAACACTAATCATGGAGGATATTTATGGATACATATAATAAGCCATACGTAATTGCAGAAGCGGGATGCAATCACATGGGACAGATGGAAATTGCAAAAGAACTGATACAGACTGCAGCAATTTTTTGTAAGGCGGATGCAATTAAATTTCAAAAACGTTGTAACAGAGAATTGTTAACACCGGAACAATATAATGCTCCGCATCCGCATCCGGAGAATTCATATGGAAAGACATATGGAGAGCATCGTGAATTTTTAGAGTTTACATTAGACCAGCATAGGCAGTTAAAGGAATGGTGTGAAGAAGTAGGTATTACATATGCAACTTCTGTATGGGATATGACTTCTGCAAAGGAGATTGCATCATTGAACCCTGAATTTATAAAAATACCATCGGCATGTAACAACCATTTGCCTATGTTACAGTGGCTATGTGACAATTATGATGGAGAGATTCAGGTTTCACTGGGTATGACAACACATCAGGAAGAAGAAGATCTTGTAAGATTATTTGAGAAAAATGGTCGGAACAAGGATTTGGTGATTTTCAGTTGTACATCGAGTTATCCGGTGCCGTTTTCTGATGTATGTCTTTTGGAATTAAAGAGAATTAAAGAAGCGTATGGAGATATTGTGAAAAAGATAGGTTTTTCAGGTCATCATCTCGGTATTGCAGTGGATATTGCGGCATATACATTGGGAGCGGAAGTGATTGAAAGACATTATACCCTTGACCGTACATGGAAAGGAACAGACCATGCTGCTTCATTAGAACCGGATGGAGTACGTAAACTTGTAAGAAACTTAAATGCAGTACATGAAGCACTTACTTATAAAGATCAGGAAATCCTTCCGATTGAGGCGGTGCAAAGAGAAAAATTAAAATACAGAGAGCGATAAAATGAACGTAGCATTTATACCAGTCAGGGGTGGAAGTAAATCCATCCCCTTAAAAAATATTAAACCAATCTGTGGGAAACCATTAGTTTATTGGACTATAGCTGCAGCATGTGGATGTGATGCTATCGATAAAGTATATGTTGCAACAGATAGTGATAAAATAACGAATACTGTAAACCAGATTAAAAGAGAAGAAAACAATCCGATCTTTGATAAAATCGAGGTGATTGGAAGAAGTGCCGAATCTGCATCCGACACTGCTTCTACAGAGTTTGCAATGTTAGAGTTTGCCGCAAAATATGAATTTGAAAATATTGTATTAATTCAGGCAACATCTCCACTGTTAAGTTCAGAGGATCTTGATGGAGGATTTCAGTTGTATGAAATGGAAGATACGGACAGTGTATTGTCTGTAGTAAGGCAAAAAAGATTTAACTGGGCAGTTTCAGAAGATGGCAGTGCAAAAGAGATTAATTATGACTGCTTTCGCAGGCCAAGAAGACAGGAATTTGATGGTTACTGTGTGGAAAATGGAGCTTTTTATATTACATCAAAACAGAGCCTTGTAGATACAAAAAATCGTATTTCCGGCAGAATTAAAGCATATGAAATGAGTGAAGACACATTTTTTGAGATTGACGAACCGAAAGACTGGACGATCATTCAGGAAATGTTACAGCGACGATTGAAGGCAGGTAAAACATGTAAAGAGATAAAAATGTTTCTTACTGATTGTGATGGCTGCCTAACAGATGGAGGTATGTACTATTCTGAAAACGGAGATGAACTCAAAAAGTTCAGTACTCTGGATGGAATGGGATTATCACAATTGAGAAAAGCAGGCGTTATTTGTGGAATTATTACAGGGGAAAACACTGCGCTGGTTCAAAGAAGAGCAGAAAAGTTAAAGCTTGATATTTTGGAAATGGGAGTCAAGGACAAGCTTGCTGTAGTAAAGAAACTATGTGCTGATAGAAATATATCTCTAGATGAAGTAGCTTACGTTGGAGACGATATTAATGATCTGGAGCTTTTAAGGGCAGTTGGTTTTAGTGCAAGTGTACCGAATGCGACCCACACAGTAAAAGAGGTGGTGGATTACGTGACAGATCGTGCTGGTGGAAGTGGAGCAGTCAGAGAAGTAATTGATTATATTTTAACTGATATGTAATTTATAAAGTGGATTTTAGTGAAGTGGCAATAACTTTTAATGAATTGAAGGATATATGAGGATAAATATGGACAGAAACTTATTCTATATCAATCAGCAGAGTATTCAGCTTTCATATGACATTGTTGAGAATTTTAGAAAACAGAATTTTTTCATTGGAACAGGCAAGCTTACGCATCTGTTACAGAATTTAAATGCTGTTGCAGAATATATTTTCTTACAGGAAGACTGTAAGGCGCTGGCAGAGGAGCTGCAGCTTATTCTGCCGGCACTGCTTGATGCGCAGGATAATGGTGATTATATTCTTCAGGCAGATATTATAGAGGGGGATTTGCTTCCCTTATTGCAGCAGGTTCAGATTGCAT
Source organism: bacterium (assembly GCA_963641405.1). Taxonomy (GTDB): domain Bacteria; phylum Bacillota; class Clostridia; order Lachnospirales; family Lachnospiraceae; genus Roseburia. The sequence continues at coordinate 3,062 of CAVICC010000010.1, forward strand.
TTCAGGAACGTGGCTTGGTTCAGGTTACTGATTTTTTTGAGAAAAATATGAATGCCCTGAAAGAATATAATCCTGATTTTTATGCTGCTTATGACAGGGATCTATTAAATAAAAACATGAGTGACACTGAAAAAATAGCGGATAGAACAGGTTTACAGTCAAGAGAATTTGTGCCTGGTCTTGCGGTAAATGGACAACCTACGGTTCAGGCGATGATTTCGGGACATTCTATTTATCTGCATAGTTCGGTCGATCCGGGCAGAGAAGCCAAAATGCTGATAGATAGTATCGGAGAGGCTGATAATTATTCGGTTTTTGGAATGGGGCTTGGTTATCATGTTTTGGAAATTCTGAGCAGGTATCCGACTGCCAAGGTCTGTGTTTATGAAAGCGATATTTTTATATTACAGATGGCATTTTCATATGTGGATTGGACAGAGTATATTGCGGATGGCAGGCTGAGCATAGCTTATGATAAGAGTCTGGAGAAGCTTATAAGTGAACTTAGCACTCATTTTAACAAAATGAAAAACGCTAAGTTTCTCATCCATTATCCTTCTATACAGATAGTTGAAGATGAGCAGATCAGGCATTTATTGGAAGATTTTTTTGTTACTACAAGCAGTATGCGCGAACAGGGACATTTGCTGGATGAGAATTTTGAGGCTTTGTCCAAGCTTAATCTGACGGAATGTGGTGAGCTTAGATCTTTATTTGCTGACAAGGACGTAGTCATTGTAGGTGCTGGACCTTCGGTAGAATCGCAACTGGATATAATGAGGAAGTACCGCGACAGAATAACAGTTTTTGCGACAGGGCATATTGCAAGAAAGCTCGTAAGTAATGGAATTATCCCAGATGCGATTATTATAACTGATCCGCAGCCTCATATGTATAAGCAGATTAAGGACGTCGATTTGGAAGGTGTTCCTATGATACTTCTTTCTACTGCATCTGCATCAATAGTGGAATATTATAACGGACCAATATATGTGGCTTATCAGAGTGGCTATTTTCAGGCGGAAGAAAAAGCCAAATCGTTAGGAGCAGCACTGTTTGAAACAGGAGGTTCGGTTACTACCACGGCACTGGATATATCGCTTTGCTTTGGGGCAAAGAGGATTATTTTTGTCGGTGTTGATCTGGCATACACAGGCGGCAACTCGCATGCTTTGGGAGAAGGACGGAAGATTGAAAATAACGATGGTCTCCGTCAGGTCAGAAGCAATACGGGCGATATGGTTTACACCAGTAAAAATCTTGACATCTATAGGAAGTGGATAGAGAGAAGAATAGAAGGCGTTACGGGCACGGAGATTTATAATACAGGTGAGGGCGCTGTGATTAAGGGGACTGTGTGGAAACGGGCGGATGAAATTTATGAAGATACTATATTATGATTGGAATTCGAATAGCAACGCAGATATATGTCAGGCATTCTCTGAGCTAGGATTTTATTATGAAACATGGAAGCATCCTATAAAAAATTTAAAAAAATTTTTAAATTGGTACTAAAGTATTGACGCTACCGTCCGATATATATGGTGTATGGAACAAGAATTATAGCATGGAGGCTAATAAATATGGATAATGAGAGTAAAGCAACACCCCAAAAGAAGAACATAGTGATAATTATTCTGGTGATAATTATACTTGCACTTGTAGCTGGCGGTGTTGCTTTTTATATTATAAGCAATAAAGACAAGTCCGAAGAGGGAAACAGCAAATACGATTCAAATATCATATTATCAGAAGACGATATCACTACGGAGAAAACAGAATCTGGTCATATGACTCTTGAGATGAAAACAAATGCTGTCAGTGATGATGGAGAGAATTTTACTTGTTATTTATGTAATGCCGATGAGAATAGCTATGACATTTACATAACTATTGCAACAGAGGATGATAATGAGGAAATATTCAAATCAGGCGTTATGCCGTTAGGCTCAAGGATAGAGACTTTTACGACTACTAAGAAGTTGGAAGCTGGTGATTATAACACAATTATCACATTCCACCAGCTTGAAAGTGATGGTGTCACAGAACATTCAAAGGTTAGTGTTGCATATACACTGACGGTTAATGAATAAATGTGCGACAATAATTAATATGGTTACATTTAGTGTTTAATATATTTTAAATCATGGAGGATTACAATATGAAATTAAAAGGATTTTTAGCAACATTAATGGCAACAACGATGGTACTTGGGGGAACAATTGGTGTATTTGCCAGCAGTGATCCCAAAGTTATAGATTCTGACACAGACGGAGCATATACAACAACTGTTAGTGGAAGTAGTGAAATTACAACACCTGAGATTAAGATTACAGTACCAACAGATCTTTCACTTACAATAAATCCTTATAATATCGGTGGAACGGGACAGATTACTTCTGCTGATCAATACATCAAAAATGAGAGCAATGTTGGGATTGCAGTAGGAATGGAATTATATGCAACAAAGGGTGAAGAATCTAAGATTACTTTGGCTACAGCTGCATTAAAAGGATCAGAGACTACTAAGAGTGCATTTATCTATGCAGATGTAGTTTCATCTGATGGTGAAACAGCAACACATGCTACATCGTATAATGCAAGGAGTGATGGTCAGATTCTTTTAGCAATTGGAACAGAGGGTCAACACACAACAAAGACCAAGATGATAACATTAGACGCAGGTAATAATGAAGCAACATACGCAGCTTACAGATTCCAGGGAGAGGTTGCAACAAATAATAAAGAAGCATGGACTGATAAAGATATATTAACAGTAAATGTAGTATTCAATTTTACACCTGTAAAGTCTACTACAGTTCAGCAGTAATATATTTATATAGCATGGACGCTATATGTAACATTTTTTGAAAATTAAACATTAATGTAATAAAGCCATGTTCCATTGTGGAGCATGGCTTTTAATGGCAATATAAAAAAGGAGGTCGTTTATGCGCAAGAAAAAAAAGAAAATCAAAATAGAATATGCACAGAGCAATGATGTTATACGCGCATTGGCTATCGCCTTTTTGACATGCTGTATCTGGTTGAGAGGATTATTTTTCAGATTCTTAGGCTTAGGAAAGAAGGCAATTATTACAAGTTCTTCTTTAGTTGTATTGACTTTATTGATCCTGTATCCTGTTTTTACCAGGGCGGATGCTGATGGTCCGGTTCCATTACTTTCGATCAGACAGTCAGATACAGATGTATCTCTTATATATGGATACAAAGAGGAAAGTCCCAAGCTGGAGGACAGTGATGAGATTGGATATATAGACTATATCATTACCAATGATGGTGATATGGATTTAAGTGATATAAAGTTTAAATTTGATGACAACTATATAAAGGAATTTCAGCTTCCGACAAACATGGACCAGGATAGTGTGAACCTTGTCAAGGGAACATCTATTACTTTGAGAGCCTTTTTTGTCAAGGGTATTCCTGTAGGTGAATACAATATGGAAGTATCATATTCTGCAATGGCTGATGAGGAAGAGGTGTCATTGAGCAGTCATGTCAATTTTAATGTTGGTAAGAGAAGTCTGACCATTACGGTACCGGATAGTGAGATTAAAGCAGGTGAGGAAGTGCCGGTTATATCTGCTGATCAGCTGATCGTGGATAATTTGGCAGAAGACGATGATATTACACAATGTATAAGCGGAATTAGGGATGTGACTTACGTTGTTGATGATAATAATGTGACTGGTGAGTATGTTTCAGAGGATCTGAACTCTGAATTGAATAGTTCTGCATACAATATTGAATTTATTCCGGGTAAACTGATAATTAAAGCTGCGGATATAGATGATTTCGATTCGGATGAGAAAGTACCAGACGATACACAAAAGGATACCGATAGTAAGTCAGACGATACACAAAAGGATACAGACAGTAAATCAGATGATACACAGCCGGATGTAGACGGTGGGCAGAAGAATGACACAGATGATGACAGTCCGCACCCAGAAGACAAAGATACCGAGCCGCCAACTGTGACAGTAAGTTCACCGGATATGAATATGATTGGAAATACATTTGTGTGTAGAAATACTGGTACACTTATATTTGAGCTGACTGATAATGCTGGTGTGTCAGGTGTGCAGTGTGTATATGGTGATCACAGTGAGTTCTACAATGCAGTCGACAATAAGGTTGAGATGAAGCTTCCTGATGATTTTGAAGGGGAAGTATTTTATCAGGCTCAGGATTTATCCGGAAATTGGTCTGACAGAGGTGTGGTGAATATTAGAATTGTTGAGCCGGTTGATAAGACGGCTCCGACTGTCAGCATTACATCTGATGATATGAAGGTGATGGGTGATTCGTTCATAGCCCAGGATGAGGCTGGGACCATTATATTCCATGCGGTGGATGTGAATCCGGGAAATGGAGATATTGTCAGCGGAATAAGCAAAGTTATCTGCTCAGTAGACGGAGAGGACAATGAGCTGTCAGTTACAGATGGTACTGCTTCATATGAGCTGCCCAAGAGTTTTCAGGGAAATATCTTCTATCAGGCAATAGACAATGCTGGAAATAAATCCGAAGTGCAGACTGCAAAGGTGGTTATAGAGCATACGGATAGCAGTGATAGTAATAGTGATGATTCGGTTATAAAAGTCAAGGTACCTACGACTCTGAGTTTGTTCATTGATCCATACAGACAGAAAAGGAATATATGTTCCAGTGAGTACACTATTATAAATGAGAGCGGTTTTGACATTGAATGTACTATCAGAAATATAAACCAGTCAATAAATCGTGATAATATCAAGGATGTTGATATTGATAAGACTACCAATCTGGAACTTAGTCTTGCCAATGGAGAAGAAACAGATACGATAAAACTTCCGGAGGGAGACTCAGGACAGATCTATTCCGGCAGGATTTTAAATGGTTCTGATGGAACGAATTCACTGACGTTTTGGTTTGCAGGAACGATTAATTCGGAATCTGCCCAGTATTGGGAGAATGGAGATCTCCGTATGGTTATCACATACGACTTACGAAAATGCGAATAGACAATAAACAGATTGAAGAACAGATAATATATGCAGAGAAGATTTTAAAGAGGCTGGATGATACAGCCTCTTTAAGTCGTGTTGGCGAATTACGTCAAAGTGCTGATGAGGGCAATACTCAGGCAATGGTGGAGCTTGGCAAGATATATTTGTATGCAGATAAGCCTATCAAAAATGTGAAGAAAGCATATGAACTTTTTGCTAACGCATCTAAACAAAGTGATGTGGACGGACAGGCATATGCTGCTTATTGTATTTATCTTGGCATCGGGATAAAGCAGGATGAAAAGATTGCAATGAAGATATTGGCTTCACTCTGTCGAAGTGAAAATGCTACGGCATATGAACTTTTAGGAAATATTTATATGCAGGAAAGTGAGTATGTAAAAGCATCTTCTTGTTTTAAAAGAGAGTATGATTTATCCAAATCAGAAAAGGCTTTATATTTCTATGCAACATGTCTGTATCATCAGGAGCTATATGAGGATGCATTAAAGTTTTACAGGAATGCAAATGACATAAACCATAAGTTTGGTGGATATGAGCTTGCTTTATGTACTCTTGAGGGTAAAGGAACAAATAAGGATGTTGATAAGGCAATAAAATTGTTCAAAGAGGCAATTGATTGTGGCGATCATGTGGAAATGTGTAACATACAGTTAGCTAAGTTATACATTGAAGGAACTGAAGTTAAAGAAGACCTGGATCTGGCTGATGAATATATCCAGAATGCATCTGAATTTGGGGATAATAAGGATGAGGTTATGAACCTTATGCGTGAATCTCTTAGGAAGCGAAATGAAAAAGCTGGAAAAGAGAGGAAAAAAGGGTATATTGTTGGCGGAATTATTGCAGTAGCGTTCTTTTTTATACTAATAGTTGTTATTATGTTTAATACAAGAGATTCTAAAAGTAAGCAGGATGGGGTACAGACTACAGAAGTTCAGCAGAAGAAAAATAGTACGGTGGAAAAGGAGTTTTTGGCGCAAATATATAATACATATAGGGTTGAAGATGAGAGAATAGCAGAAAATTATTCGTCGGCTCTTGGAAATATTTCATCGGGAAGAAGCCCATTAGGCGTAATCGGAGATTTTGATCCTAAATTTAACCGATATGCAGTGTATGATGTTGATGGCGATGGAAAAGAAGAACTTATTTTAGTATATGATGATCCGGATACTTTATATATGTCTGAATATATATGTGGATTTGATGAGAATAATTCCCGCCTGTATGTGAAATTCAGAGGTGTTCCATATCTGAATCTATACCCAAACGGAATAGCCATATACGATACAGCAAAAGCAGATTCTGATCATGAGGTTTCTTATGAGATATATAAGATTGATGATGATGGAAAAGATTATTCTTTTTATGGTTATGTTGAAAATTGGAATAGTACAGTTTCTCAGACCGACAAGAGTGGAAATCAATTTCCTACGGATGTTGACAAGGATGGAGATGGGATCATTTACGTGATTTATGATAAAGATTATGTTGCGAAATATGTTGATGGAACGGAGTATGAGCAGTTTAAAACAGATCTGTATAATGCCGACGAGATGGTAAATATTATTTATTCTGATATAGAATGATCAGAATGGTGATTAACATCAGCTCTATTCTTTTCACATAAGTGTGATTTTCCTTGGTTTTCACAAATGCATTGTGAGCTATCTCACGTCGTTCATTGTCGTGTCGCAGGTAGTAATCTGCAAGCTGCATCAGTGATTCAGGACTGTCATAGAGCACGATGTCTTCACCGGGGATAAAGTATTCAGGTATTTCTGTCTGATAATTGGATATCAGGAAGCCTTCAGAACCGAATACAATTTTTATTAGCAAAATTATCTTGTCACGTTGTAATAGCAAATAGTATAATAATATTGACATCGATTCTCCTGTGAGATTATGAAATAGATAAACGTAATCAAATAAAGGAGATTTAGAGAAGGCGAATGCTGAAAAGAACTTGGAATCAGTGTTAAAGAGCTTAAGAGTGGAATGGAGAAGTCGGGCTATGGGTATATATCTAAATCCGGGAAATGATGAATTTACAAAAGCAATTAATACAACCCCCTATATTGACAAGACTGGATTGATCGCTTTCGCAAATGCTATGCTGAATACAGAACATCAGAATATCTGTGTCAGCCGTCCACGTCGATTTGGTAAGTCCATGGCTGCAAATATGTTGGTGGCATATTATGACAAAAGCTGCGATTCCAGGGACTTATTTCATTTGCTTAAAATATCGTCAGATGAAAGCTTTGAAAAGCATCTGAATAAGTACAATGTTATTCATATCAACATGATCGATTTCCTAAGTAGGACAGATTCTATGGATAGCCTGATAGACTATCTGCAAAGAAGAATACTCTGGGACATAAAGAAAGAATATGCAGAGGTTGAGTGTTTTGACTGGAATGATCTGGTAGATGTCCTTGAGACAATATATAGCGAGAGAAAGATCCCTTTTATTGTCGTCATAGATGAGTGGGATTGCATTTTTAGAAAATATACGGACGCGATTGAAGAACAAAAGAAATATTTGGATTTTTTGAGATTTTTTCTAAAGGGAAAAAGATATATTGCGCTTGCATATATGACAGGCATTCTTCCAATCAAGAAATATGGTGAACATTCCGCTCTGAATATGTTTGATGAATACTCTATGACAAATCAGCGTGAATTGGCTGAATATGCTGGTTTTACAGAAGAAGAAGTGTGTGTGCTTTGTACTCAATATGATATGCCATATGATAAAATGAAGCAGTGGTATGACGGATACGATTTAAAAGGTGTACATGTATATAATCCACGTTCTGTAGTTATGTCTCTATTGGGACATGATTTCGACAGCTACTGGACTAAGACAGAGACATACGAGGCCTTGAAAAAATATATACAGCTTGACATGTATAATCTAAAAGAACTGGTCACGAGATTGATCGCAGGAGAGAGTGTTCCGGTTAATACCAATAAATTCCAGAACGATATGACAACACTTGAGAGTGCGGATGACGTCTTGACCTTGCTTATTCATTTGGGATATCTCACATATGATTTTTACAAAGAGACGGTATCAATCCCCAATCAGGAAGTGCAAAAAGAATTTATCAACTGCATAGAGGATGGTGGCTGGGAGCCGGTGATGGATGCGATTAGGAGTTCGGATGAGCTTCTATCGGCTACTTTAGATGGTAATGAGCGGAAGGTAGCAGAAATGATAGAGCGTGCACATCAGGAGAACACTTCAATCCTTAAATACAATGATGAAAATGCACTTGCATGCGTGATATCGCTTGCATACTATTCTGCGAAAAAGGATTATTGTATCTATAGAGAGCTGCCTGGCGGCAAAGGATATGCAGATATGGTTTTCGTTCCAAGAAAAGGAGTGGATAAGCCTGCAATTATAGTGGAGCTAAAGTGGAATAAATCTGCTGAGACAGCAATAGAACAGATAAAAGACAGACAGTATGTGGATAGCCTGAAGGATTATACCGGTAAAGTAGTGTTAGTTGGTATAAATTATGATGCTGATAATGATGGAGATGGTGAATACAAGAAGCACGAGTGTAGGATAACGACGTTTTTTAAGTAACCCCAAAAATTAAGTTGTAAAATTTACAAATAGCACTTGAATACTAGAAAACATGTGTATATAATGTGTGAACGAGGTTTTGAAAATTACTTGGTTCACACATTTTATTTTTGCCAAAAGGTAAATTGTGTGCAGTTTTATTATGACTTGGAGAAGGAGATATACACATGAAAACGGATATGACCAAGGGCAATTCAATGAAGATCATTCTGCTGTTCTCGATTCCGGTTCTGATGGGAAACCTGTTTCAGCAGTTTTACAATATGGTTGACACGATCATAGTCGGTCAGTATCTTGGATCGGACGCACTTGCTGCGGTTGGTTCCACAGGCTGTCTGATGTTTCTGGTGTTGGGGTTTGCAAATGGAATAGCACAGGGATTTGGTGTTATGGTCAGTCATGCATTTGGTGCGAAAAACGAGAAGTTGCTCAAGCATTATGTGGCACTGGCTATCATACTTACAGTGATTGTCTCTGCAGTGCTTACAATACCGACAGTGCTGGCATCAAAGCAGTTTCTTATATGGATGAATACGCCGGACAATATTTTAGATATGGCAGATGCATATATCAAGGTTATTTTTGCGGGAATTTTCTGTACCATGTCATACAATGTGGCATCAGGTCTTCTGCGAAGCATAGGTGACAGCAAGACACCGCTGTATTTCCTTATATTTTCATCGGTGCTTAATATAATACTTGATATATTCTTTATAGTTGTTGTAAAGTCAGGAACAGCCGGAGCTGCGTATGCCACGGTCATATCACAAGGGCTGGCAGCGTTGTTTTCATTTGTTGTGATGTTCAAAAAATATGATATATTGCGCACGAGCAGGTCTGATTACTATATGGATCTAAATGGAATCGGTCACATGCTCTATATAGGAATTCAGATGGCACTTAATTATTCGATTACGGCTATCGGAACGATGATCTTCCAGGCATCGGTAAATGTATTTGGATCACAGGTGGTGGCAGCATACACTGCCGCATCAAAGGTAAACAATATCGCGACACAGACTATGCCTACACTTGGTACTGCCGCTGCTACTTACTGTGGACAGAACCTTGGAGCTGGAAAATATGACCGTATTTTCAAGGGAATGAAATCATGCTTCTGGATCTGCATAGGCTGTGCTGTTCTGGCAGCTGTTATAAACTGTTTTGTCGGACCTCACATGATAAGCTGGTTTATCACATCGCCTACGGCTACCGACATGGATTATGCCATGAGATATCTGCGTATCGCGAGTGTATTTATGCTGCCGTTGGCATGGATTTTTGCCTACAGAAATGGATTGCAGGGACTAAACCGCGGACTTGTGCCGATGCTTAGCGGTGTGATGGAGCTTGCAGCAAGGGCTGTCGCTATAGCAATACTTGCCTCTCCTTTTGGATATACCGGTGTGTGCTATGCGGATCCGGCTGCATGGGTTTCAACAGGTGTGCTCCTCATCGTGACATACTTCATATGGGAGCGGCGCATGAAGAAGCAGATTGCACATAACTGAATAAGATAAAATGATGTATACTCTTCTTAATGTTGGATTTTTATTATGTAGAAAATTGGACTTTTCTATGTAATAAAATGAGATCAGGAAGAGTATATTTGCGTTTTAGGCTGTTTTATAGAAAAAACAGTGTTATACTTTACTTAATCGGCAAAAAAATGAGGGATTAAGAAGAGTATAACGAAATAAAATACGTAACTGTTCAGTACCTTCACAGTTGCGAGCCGCAAGCGCATTAGAATCAGCTTCGCTGATGGGCGCTTGCTCCTACGTAATATACGTTTTCTTACGAAATATGCGGTACCGCATATTTCTGTACTGAATAGTTACTAAAATACTTATAAAGTCAGTATAAGAAAGGCGGCTTCTATGAATTATTACAATATTACATATCAGGACGCAACAGGAGAAAACTAGTGAAACCAAATATTGCACCAACACTTAAAAACTACAATTTCAAAAATCTACCCAAGGACATCCTTGCGGGAATAATAATAATGGCAGTCTCAATTCCTATATCAATGGGATATGCACAGATAGCCGGGCTTCCGGCAGTTTACGGACTGTATGGATCAGTTTTTCCGATAATACTGTTTGCGCTGTTTTCGACATCACCGCAGTTTATATTCGGAGTGGATGCAGCTCCGGCAGCACTTGTCGGGGCGGCTGTGCTTGGCATGGGGATAGAGAGCGGCAGCAGTGAAGCTGTTGCGGTAGTTCCGGTATTTACGTTTTTCGTGGCACTGTGGCTTCTGGCATTTTATTTTATGAAAGCCGGAAAACTCGTAAACTATATATCCGCACCGGTTATGGGCGGTTTTATCACTGGAATTTGTACCACGATCATACTCATGCAGGTGCCAAAACTCATGGGAGGAACTGTCGGAACAGGTGAGCTTTTTGAACTTGCAAAGCACATATGGGAGACTTTAAAGCAGATAAATATTGCCGCGCTTGTCATGGGAATTGTGGCACTTGCGATACTTCTCATAAGCAAAAAGATCATGCCGAAGTTTCCGATGGCAGTTGTGCTCATGGCGGCAGGCGCGATTTTTACATATTTTGGACCGGTAAAAGAATGGAATGTGCCTACACTTTCGGCTGTGGAGCCGGGAATGCCGCACTGGAGCATACCGGATTTTTCCGCGGTAAAAGTGACGGAGATAATCGTTATAAGTCTGTCGGTTGCAGTGGTCATAATGGCGGAGACACTTCTGGCAGAAAACAATTTTGCACAGAAAAACGGATACCGTATAGACGATAATCAGGAGATATTGGCATTTGCCATAGGAAATATGGCGGCTGCATTTACCGGCTGCTGTCCGATAAACGGATCGGTATCGCGAACGGCAATGAGTGAACAGTACGAGGGTAAAACACAGCTTACCGGGCTTGTTGCCGGAGTTTCGATGATAGTGGTATTGCTGTTTTGCACAGGATTCATAGGTTTTCTGCCGATACCGGTGCTTACGGCAATAGTCATATCCGCGCTGATGGGAGCAACAGAGTTTCATCTGGCAAAAAGACTGTGGAAGGTCAGCCGCACAGAGTTTTTCATATTTATGGGAGCATTTTTCGGAGTTCTCATACTTGGTACGATAAACGGGGTTCTCATAGGAATTATCCTCTCATTTGCAGAAATGATAATAAGAACCTCAAAACCGGCCAGATGTTTTCTCGGAGTACAGCCGGGACACAGCCATTTCAGGGATATGGCGGAGAGCACAAATATACATGCGGTGGATGGAGTTATTATTTACAGATTCAGCAGCAGCCTGTTTTTTGCAAATGCGCAGGTATTGGTACGGGATATCGAGGACAGCATAAAGCCTGACACGAAAGCCGTGATAATAGATGCCGGTGCGATCGGCAGCATAGATATCACAGCGGCAGACAGCCTTGCGATACTTCGCAGATCGTTAAAGGAAAAGGGCATAAAATTCTACATGACGGAGCACATTGCAGGGCTTAACGATCAGCTTCGAAGACTTGGACTGGGTTATCTTATAGAGGAGGGCTGCGTCAGAAGAACTATACACATAGCACTCAAGGATATGGGGATAAACAGACCGTATCCGCTCGAGGGAGGCGTGGACAATGCCGCCCGCAGTGCATCGAGAAAACGCGCGGACAACAGAGTTCAGGAGTTTGTGTGGGCGTTCGGTTCTGAGAGTGAGGATCAGATAGAAAAGCAGATAAAACTGCAGATCGAGCAGCTTAAAAAGACAAAAGATGTCGAGGCGATCATGCATGGACGCTGGGCGCACATGGATGAGTTCGATCAAGATGAGTGGCTTGAGCATCTTGAGGAACACCTCAAGGAGATCGTCAATATCTCCGGCAAGGATGAGCAGACACTTGCCGCGCATATCGAAGCGCACAGACGCGATGTGCATGAGCGCATTGCAAAAGAACATCCGGAGCTTGCAGAGAAATTTGCGGAGAGACGTCATCTGCTTGATAAACACCTGAAAGAAAGACGTCCTGATGTATACAGGATAATCGAGCGGCTGAGGGATGAAGATGTGTAGAATTGTAGAAAAAGTATATATAAAATATACATAAGATACATGAGTCATTAAAAAATTCGCAGCTACTCAGTATAGAACAGCTACGAATTTTTTATGGCTCTAAAATTATGAAAGATCAGATAAAAATAAATCGTTAAATACATTTATCGATTCAATATCGGTACTTCGGTTTGAAAACGCAGGAAATAAAAAACCAGCCACAGACTGTCTTTGCTTTTCATCTGCGGCTTCATATCTATATTCACAAGCTCGTCATTTGGCTTTGCAAAAGGAAATCGACAAGACTATATTGAAGCAGCTGATACAAATTTATCTACTTTATCAGGATCTTTGCCATTACCAGCATCATTTTCCACACCGGAAGAGACATCTACACCATCAGGATGAACCTTTTGAATAGCTGTTCTGACATTTGATGGATTAAGACCGCCTGCAAGAAGAAGCAGCTTTTCATCACGCGGGATATTATCGACCAGATTCCAGTCAAAGGTCTTACCACTGCCCGGCTCCTGTGCGTCGAATACATATCCCACGATACGGGGATCGTTGTGATAGCTCTCATAGCTGTCCATATCGGACACATTGAAGGCTTTAAGTATCGGGATATTCCATGAGGTTTTGACGGTGCTGTCTGTTTCACCTGTGCTGTCAGGATTTGTGGTGTATGGATTTGTACTGTCAGGGATTGCACCGTGGATCTGCACATAATCAAATCCTACATCGGCAATCTCACATATCTGATCATTGGTAGGAGCTACCACGACAGCCACACTTTTTATAGAGCTGTCAAGTGATTTGATTATCTCTTTAGCCAGTTCTATTGATATATTGCGCTTGCTCTTCGGGAAAAAGAGCACCATTCCTGCAAAATCCACATGGTTTTTGTTGAGGTATGCGGCTTCTTCCGGGGAGGTAAGACCGCATATTTTTATCTTGATTTTTTTATCGTTATTATTGTGCATATTGATACCTCACAATATAATTAATTTAACCTTTATTGTATTGAATAGATATATGATAGCATTTTGCATTTTACTGTGCAACGGTGGCATAAATAAAAAAGAGGAACAAGTAAAAATACTCATTCCTCTCACATAGCTTTATATTATCCGAAATATCTGTCAAGTAATCCCTTGAGAGCTTTTCCATGTCTAGCCTCATCACGAGCCATCTCATGAACTGTATCATGAATAGCATCAAGGTTATTTTTCTTAGCACATTTAGCGAGGTCAACCTTACCAGCTGTAGCACCGAACTCACAGTCAACTCTCCAAGCGAGGTTGTCCTTTGTGGTAGCCTTCATATTTGGCTCAAGATCCTCACCGAGCATCTCTGCGAATTTAGCTGCATGCTCAGCCTCTTCGTAAGCTGCTTTCTCCCAGTAAAGACCGATCTCAGGATATCCCTCACGATGAGCGATACGAGCCATGCAAAGATACATACCAACCTCAGAGCACTCACCCTCGAAGTTTGCCTTTAACTGATCGAAGATATATTTTTTATCTTCATCTGAGATATCAGGATTGTTTTTAACTGTTGAAGCGTATACTCCGTACTCGTGCTCAGCTGCGAGTGTTAAATCTCCTTCAACTTTCTTAAATTTATCAGCACCTACGTGACATACAGGACACTCCTCAGGTGGATTTTCTCCTTCATAAACGTATCCACAAACACTACAAACCCATTTTGCCATAATAATGTTCCTCCTTAAAAATTAAATAAATTGTTATTTTGATAATTGTTTAGTGCAGTCCGGGCAAAGACCGGTAAATGAAACCGAACAGCTTTCTATTGTAAGGTCGGTCGATTCCTGCACATGTGTCACAAGATCATCTGCGAAATCCAGATCGATGTCCATGACCTGTCCACAGTTGCGGCATATAAAATGGTAATGCGGCTTTGTGTTGAAATCATAATGGTCAGGACCGATGCCGGTCGATATTTTGATGATCTGTCCTATTTCCTCAAGTAAGGAAAGGTTCCTATAAACAGTTCCTAAGCTTATATTAGGAAATTCTTTTTTGATATTTGAGTGGATAGTTTCTGCTGTCGGGTGATCAGTCCGGCTGGCCAGAAAGTTGACTATCGACTCTCTTTGTCGACTATACTTAATCACATGAATCTCCTTTCTTAAGCTAAAATAAAATCAGGAATTGTTACTGATATTACTATAACTGATACTCCTAGAGTTAGTCAAGCCTAATCTTAGGAATTATTCTTGTTTTTGAATTAATGATTAAACACTCATACTTCCCACACGTTATCTTAGTGAGGAGCTGCGCAACCGCCGCACCCCAGGCGACACCATTAATACTCTGCATGTGAGCAGTTTGAGTTAAACATTAAAAAGTATTTTGTACCTGATATATAGTACAAAAGATATGGAAAAGCACACACTAATGTGATAAAATAAAACATTGTGAGTTATTATTATATTGCAAGAATTAGGGAATATGTTTGAGGAGAAAAAATGAGAGGACGAAAAAGACTACTATTTGTTGTTACGATTGCATTTATCATAATAATTGTATGTGCCATATGTACCCAGTGCGATGTGACATACAATAAAGACATGGTAGAGCTTATCCCAGAAAATGTACAACAGTTAAGCGATAAGTCAGAAGAGTTTGAATTTGTAATAGACAAGACCATAACCAATCGAAGTTCTATGGTATTTTTTACATCCCATCAGCAAGTTGAAGTATATGCTGACGGTGCCAGAATATACACATTAGAGAACTCTGGAGGAATATGGGGAAATACAACTGGAAATGTATGGAACTTTGTGAGAATCCCATTGGAGGCCACTACCATAAAAATACATATGACACCGTGTTATCCGGAAGTAGAAGGACAAATTAAGACTTTTTATCTTGGAACAGGTTACGAAATTTATACGGGAGTGCTACGACAGTCCATGCCAGCATTTATAGTGAGTGTATTTATCCTTATGGTTGGCATTTTCATGTCTCTTTATTGGGCCATAATCCACAAGGTCAGCCATATAGATGACACTCTGCTATTCTTAGGAATATTTTCTATAGTACTGGGACTGTGGACTGCAAATGAGACCGATGTGGCATCGCTTATGCTGGTAAACAGGCAGGCATCCGCTTTTGCAGCTTTTGTATTGCTAATGGTTATGCCTATACCATTTATAATGTTTGTTAAGGGTTTTCTTGAGATAAAAGAAAACAGATATTGGAAGCTCATATGTGATATAAATGGTGCGGTCATGCTTATCAGCTTTATATTGAATTTTGTAGGAATATATGAATTCAGACGAAGCCTGTGGATGACTCATGCAGTAATCGTACTCATTATGATATATATGTTTGTTGTGATGACTTATAAGATTGTAAAAAGACAGGTTGACAGGCGCCTTAAATCTTGTATGGCGGCTCTTGGACTTATATTTGTAGCAGTATTTGGTGATCTTGTTGGTTATTATAGGAGTGGAAACAGTTCAGGTGTATTCGGAAGAATGTCATTTCTTGTATTTATAATCGTGCTTGGAATTGAGGCTGCGAAACAGACAATTATCAGCCTGAAAAAAGGCCGAAGAGCAGAGGAATTAGAGCAGTTTGCGCTCAATGATTCTATGACAGGTCTGTACAATAGGAATGCCTATAACTATTTTGTGAGTAGTGAGCCTGATATTGCGGATCATATGATTGTGACATTTGACCTTAATAATTTGAAAAAATGCAATGATACATATGGACACAGCTCAGGCGATGCATATATCATTAATGCTGCAAGAATAATAGAAAACAATTTTGATAAATTTGGAAAATGCTACCGTATAGGCGGAGATGAGTTTTGCTGTATCATTCAAAAGGCGAGACGATTTAATATTGAACGATTCATCCAGCAACTGCATCAGGATGTAGAGATATTTAATAATAGAAAAATCATACCTATAGAGGTCGGCATAGCCTGCGGGTATGCCCGTGTGACAACAGGTGATACGGATATAGAAAAAGTGCGAGAGCGCGCTGATGAGATGATGTATAAGAATAAAAAAGAGATAAAAGAGCATGCACGTGAACAGTAACAGGTGTTACTGTTCGTATTTTTATTTTGTGGAAGTATTGATGAGACCGTATATGTAATGGTTACACCATTTACCGCGCATCTGGAGATAGTCTCTTAGCAGTCCTTCCTGCTCAAACCCAAGTCTGTTCATAAGCTTCATCGAAGAAACGTTTCCTGGATGGACAATTGCGATTACTTTGTGTAGCTTTAGTTCGGTAAATGCAAGTTGCGTGCAAAGCCCAACCGCCTCTGTGGCATAACCTTGATGATGAAATTCGCTGGAAAATTTATAGCCGATTTCGCAACTGCCAAAGAAATTTGGTGCGATATTGTGTATACATACAGTTCCGATAATCTGCCTTGGATTTTCTTTTCTGAAGACGTAAAATCGGAATAAACGTGATTTGGCAGTCATATCGTATTCACATCGCAGCACTTTCTGCTGATATTTTACTGTGTAGAAATTTGGCGCGCGGTCTATTTCATACTGTTCGAACAGTTCTTTATCCCTATTGTAAAAGTCTAAAACCATTGGCGCAGAGTCAGTGCGAAGTACTTTTAAGATCAGACGGGGCGTTTCGTATATAAAATACATATTTTCCTTCTTTCACATTTGATGTATCATAATTACATAATTATAACATATGGAGTGCAAAAAATATGACACAAGATGAAAAATATATGAAACAGGCGATCAAACAGGCAAAAAAAGCATATGCTCTTGATGAGGTTCCAATCGGCTGTGTTATAGTCGCAGATAACAAGATCATCGCGCGTGGCTATAACCGTAGGAATACCGACAAAAATCCTCTTGCGCATGCAGAACTGTCAGCTATACGTAAAGCCAGTAAAAAGACAGGGGATTGGCGGCTTGAGGAGTGTACCATGTATGTCACTTTAGAGCCATGCCAGATGTGTGCAGGAGCCATAGTTCAGGCGCGTATTCCGAAAGTTGTCATAGGAGCTATGAACCCGAAAGCAGGATGTGCCGGGTCAATCATCAATTTGCTACAGATGGAGCGGTTTAATCATCAGGTTCAGACTGACATAGGAGTGCTGGGTGAAGAGTGCAGTTTGATGCTTTCCGAATTTTTCAGGGAACTGAGAAAGAAACGGAGAAATAATGAAAAAAATAACGAAAACTGCTGGAATTCTTGACAACACTGGGTGTTTTGGCTTATACTTAAATCTCCGAGCAGCCGGGGTGGTAGCGGTACCTTGAACCAACAATCCGCTATAGTTGGGGTGATGCTTCGTAGAGGGCTTAAGCGGTGGAGCTGCCCTCCATAAGTGGCGTTGACGTCTGGGTCTTGCGCAATGGAAATCTATGAACCGTGTCAGGGTGGGAACACAGCAGCACTAAGTAGAAGCTTTCATGTGACGCAAGGGTGCCTGGGGGGAGTTAACTGTGGAGGTAACGTCTGTTGTGATAGTTCGAAGCGAAGCGCTCGGATTTTTAGCGTATAAGCAAGGTATGATAACATAAGCAATCAGCGGAAATTTATTTCCAGGCTGATTGTTTATGTTATCAGACAGTGCAACGTAAACCGAAAATTGTAGCCACGTAGTGGCGGAGAAGCCTCGTAAGAGGCGAATTTGAGGTTGGAGTGGCACGCTTATACGCGTAAAAGCATACTGGAGAGCAAAAATCACTCAAAAGTATGCAGGGCAAGAGCAAAAAAAGCATACTAGAACACAAAAAATCCCCAAAAGTATGCCAATACAGGAGAAATAGGTCACAAGGAAGCGAGGCAGAACATGATTCAGGATATTGCACCCCACAAGTGGAATATAACATACAAGAACATACAGCCGGACCCGGACAGTAGGGTTCTTTTTTTTAGTCTGGGACAGCTTTTAGTGATAGAGATGGAAAATGCTATTTGCAATAATGAAGATGTAAAACAGCCTTTTACCATAACATTTCCAAGGTATGAAGATATCAGACAGGAGTACCCGGATGCAGATTACAGGTATCTGTTTGAACTGGATGGCTGTACTTTTTTTAGGACATCGTTGTCCCAAACCCAGCAGGAGCATATACTTGAAGTAACAGGTGGTAGATTTGTGAGAAGAAATTATCTGCGTGGGGTGCAGCCGAAAGAGCTAGTGCTTGCTGCGATAACAGGATTTCATTTGGATGGCTGGTATGACAGAAATCACTTCTGCGGCAGATGTGCCAATATGCTTGTGCCGGATGAAAGGGAGCGTATGCTCAGGTGCCCTGTCTGTGGAAATATGGTATATCCGCGCATCAATCCGGCAGTGATCGTAGCAGTCACAAATAAGGATAAACTACTTTTAACAAAATACAACGGTAGAGAGTATAAAAAATATGCACTTGTGGCAGGATTTAATGAGATAGGAGAGTCGTTTGAGGAGACTGTGCGGCGCGAAGTTATGGAGGAGACAGGGCTTCGTGTAAAAAATATCCGCTATTACAAATCACAGCCATGGGGATTTACTGACAATATACTGGCAGGATATTTCTGTGAAGTGGACGGATCTGATGATATAAAGGTTGACACAGAGGAGCTTTCAGTGGCAAAATGGGTACCAAGAGACGAAATCCCTACATCCATAGAGGAATTAAGCCTTACAAATGAGATGATTTCCGTTTTTCGGCTTGACAAAGGGAAATAATGAATGTATAGTAAAATAGTAGGAAATAAAACAGAGGTGCTATAAATGAAAATTTCAACAAAAGGACGTTACGCTCTTCGTCTTATGATGGATCTTGCAGAGAACAACAACGGTTCACCTATAAGCCTGAAGGATGTAGCCAAAAGACAGGAGATATCTGACAAATATCTCGAACAGATTATATCAATCCTCAACAAAGCCGGCTATGTCAGAAGTGTCAGAGGTGCCCAGGGCGGATATATGTTAAAAAATCCACCGGAGGATTATACTGTTGGCATGATACTCAGACAGACCGAAGGCAGTCTTGCTCCGGTAGCGTGTATAGAGGATGACGAGGTAGTCTGCGACAGACAGCAGCAGTGTGTCACATCTATTGTTTATAAGAAAATAAATGATGCTATTTCAGGTGTAGTTGATAATATCACTTTGCAAGATCTTGTTGATTGGCAGAGCGAGAAAAACGGAACCTATGTCATATAAGAAAGAAGGTATATAGATGAGTAAGTTAATTTATCTGGATAATGCAGCAACCACACAGGTATATCCTGAGGTAGTGGATGCAATGCTCCCATTTTTTACAGAGCATTATGGAAATCCATCAGCCATATATAGTTTTGCAGATGAGGCAGAAAAAGCAGTAGATCATGCAAGAGGCGAGATCGCAGACCTCATCGGAGCTAAAAAAGAAGAGATATATTTCACTGGCGGCGGAAGTGAATCTGACAACTGGGCACTTAAAGCCACAGCAGAGGCATATTCACGCAAAGGAAAACATATCATCACGTCAGCAATCGAACATCATGCTATCTTACACACAGCACAGTGGCTTGAGAAACATGGTTTTGAGGTAACATATGTAGGTGTTGATGAGGATGGAAAGATCAAACTTGATGAGCTTGAGGCAGCCATCAGACCTGATACTATTCTGATCTCAGTTATGGCAGCCAACAATGAGATCGGTACAATACAGCCACTCAAGGAGATCGGTGCCATGGCAAAAGAGCACGGTGTGCTTTTCCACACAGATGCAGTTCAGACATTTGGACATATTCCAATCAACGTAGACGAGATGAACATCGACATGCTCAGTGCCAGCGGTCACAAGATAAACGGACCAAAGGGTATCGGTGTTATGTATATCAGAAAAGGCGTTCAGATCCGCTCATTTATCCATGGCGGAGCACAGGAGCGTCAGAGACGTGCCGGTACACACAATGTGCCAGGTATCGTAGGACTTGGAAAGGCAGTAGAACTTGCAAAGGCCAATATGGCAGAGCGCAGTGCATACGAGATCAAGCTCAGAGATCACCTCATCGAGAGAGTGACAAATGAGATTCCATACACACGCTTAAACGGTCACAAGACAGACAGACTGCCAAACAATGCAAACTTCTGTTTTAGATTTATCGAGGGAGAGTCAATGCTTATCCTGCTTGATCAGGCAGGTATCTGCGGCAGCTCAGGATCAGCCTGCACATCAGGTTCGCTTGATCCATCGCATGTACTTCTTGCAATCGGACTGCCACATGAGATCGCACACGGCTCACTACGTCTGACACTATCTGAGAAGACCACTCTTGAGGATATCGACTATACAGTTGACAAGTTAAAGGAGATTATAGCAAGACTCCGCAGCATGTCTCCTCTTTACGAGGATTTCGTAAAAAAAGGAGAAAAATAGTTGCAAGTCACACAGCAAGCGTGAATAGTAACGGTAAACAATATTGGGAAAGGAATAAAGAACATGGCATACAGTGAAAAGGTAATGGATCATTTTAATAATCCAAGAAACGTAGGAGAGATGGAAAATCCAAGTGGTGTCGGTACAGTTGGAAACGCAAAGTGCGGAGACATCATGAGAATGTATCTGGATATAGATGACAATGGTATCATTCAGGAGGCAAAATTCAAGACTTTTGGATGTGGTGCAGCAGTTGCAACAAGCAGCATGGCAACAGAGCTTGTAAAAGGCAAAACCATCCAGGAGGCACTTGAGGTTACAAACAAAGCAGTAATGGAGGCACTTGACGGACTTCCACCAGTAAAGGTACACTGCTCACTTCTCGCAGAGGAAGCTATTCATGCTGCTCTCTGGGATTACGCAGAGAAAAACGGTATCAAGATCGAGGGACTTGAGAAGCCTGTAAATGATATCAGTGAGAAAGAAGAGGCTCCTGAGGAAGAGTATTAATGGGAAAAAAAGTTGTAGTAGGAATGTCAGGCGGTGTCGACTCATCTGTGGCAGCATATCTGCTCAAGGAGCAGGGATATGATGTTATTGGTGTGACAATGCAGATCTGGCAGGATGAGGATGTATTTAAACAATCACAGGAGGGTGGCTGCTGCGGTCTTTCAGCGGTGGAGGATGCCAGGCGTGTAGCAGCGGTGCTCGGTATTCCTTATTATGTGATGAATTTCAAGGCGGATTTCCAGAAATATGTCATAGACTATTTCGTATCTGAATATGAGCGCGCATACACCCCTAATCCGTGTATCGCCTGCAACAGATATGTAAAATGGGAGTCATTGCTGCATAGATCGCTCGAGATTGGTGCAGACTATATAGCTACAGGTCACTATGCCCGCATAGCAAAGCTTCCTAACGGCAGATATACCATTGCCAACTCAGTCACAGCAGCAAAAGATCAGACTTACGCGCTTTACAATCTGACACAGGATCAGCTTCGTCGCACACTGATGCCGGTAGGAGAATATGAAAAGCCACAGATTCGCCGCATAGCAGAGGAAGCTGGACTTCCGGTAGCTCACAAGAGTGACAGCCAGGATATATGTTTTGTGCCGGATCATGACTATGCCTCATTTATCGAAAATGAGACAGGTCGGACATACGAGCCGGGAAATTTCGTGGACGAATCGGGAAAAGTCTTAGGACAGCACAAGGGGCTTATCCATTATACTATCGGACAGCGTAAAGGACTAGGAATTACAGCCGCTACACCTTTATTTGTAAAGGAGCTGCGTCCGGCAACAAATGAGGTGGTGATCAGCACGAATGAGTCACTTTTCTCAGATACATGCTATATCAGTGATATAAACTGCATGGCAAAGGATCACATCACACCGGGCACGCGCAGCATAGGAAAAGTTCGTTACTCTCATAAGGGAGCTGATTGTATGCTTACACCTATGGAAAATGGCATGATAAAATGCGTATTTGATGAGCCACAGCGCGCCATGACACCGGGGCAGGCAGCAGTATTTTATCAGGATGGCCACGTACTTTGTGGTGGAACGATCGAGAAAATATAAAAAATAAAAAACCCCATAAATTCCTGTTGACAGATAGGAATTCATGGGGTATATTTATATCAATAAAACAATTCATACAAATACAGTATGAATATAGGAGATTAAAAACATTAACATATAAATCAAGGAGGACACAAACATGTCAAACATCTACCAGGGAACATTAGGACTTATTGGAAATACACCACTCGTAGAGCTTACACACGTAGAGAAAGCATACGGACTCGAGGCAAGACTTCTTGCAAAGCTTGAGTATTTTAACCCAGCCGGATCTGTAAAGGACAGAATCGCAAAAGAAATGATCGAGCAAGCTGAGAGAGACGGAAAATTAAAACCGGGATCAACAATCATCGAGCCAACATCAGGAAATACTGGAATCGGACTTGCAGCTATCGCAGCAGCAAAAGGATACCGCATCATTATCGTACTTCCTGAGACAATGTCAGTTGAGAGAAGAAATATCATCAAGGCATACGGCGCAGAGCTTGTACTTTCAGATGGTACAAAGGGTATGAAGGGAGCTATCGCAAAGGCTGAGGAGCTTCATGAGCAGATTCCTGACAGTTTCATCCCAGAGCAGTTTGAGAACCCAGCAAACCCTGAGGCACACAGAAAAACAACAGGGCCTGAGATCTGGAATGATACAGACGGACAGGTAGATGCATTCGTTGCTGGAGTAGGAACAGGCGGAACTATCACAGGAACAGGCGAGTACTTAAAGAGCAAAAATCCTGACGTGAAAATCGTTGCAGTAGAGCCTGAGACATCGGCTGTACTTTCAACAGGAAAAGCCGGAGCACACAAGATCCAGGGTATTGGAGCTGGTTTCGTACCAACTACATTAAATACAGAAGTATATGATGAGATCATCCCTGTATCAAATGAGGCAGCTTTTGAGTATGGCAAGGTCATCGCAAAAGAAGAGGGCGTACTTGTAGGTATCTCATCAGGAGCAGCTCTTTACGCAGCTATCGAGGTTGCAAAGAGACCAGAGTTCAAGGGCAAGACAGTAGTTGCACTTCTTCCTGATAGTGGAGACAGATACTACTCAACCGATCTTTTCAAAGACTAATATATAGTGAATCATTAAAAAAAGAAATCCATCAACTTCTGATAAATAGAAGTTGATGGATTTTTTGGTTTATTTATTAGATCTTCTCCAAATATGCATCATCTCGGCTTCTTTGATGAGATCATCGCGGAAGTCAGGATGGGCAACTGAGATGATAGCCTCAGCCTTCTGCCAGGTTGAGAGTCCCTTTACATTTACCATACCATATTCTGTGACAATAAAGTGAGTGTTGGCTCTTGTGTCAGTAACGATAGAACCCTCTGCAAGAGTTGGACGAATACGTGAATGGACAACACCTTGCTTGTCTGTAAATGTTGAAGAGCAGCAGATAAAGCTCTTTCCACCATTTGACAGATAAGCACCGAGTACGAAATCAAGCTGTCCGCCGGCACCACTGATGTGCTTTGTTCCAGAGGTTTCTGAACTTATCTGACCAAACAGATCGAGGTCAACACAGTTGTTGATAGAAATAAAATTATCGAGCGCAGCTATATTGCTGATATCGTTTGTGTAGCTTACTGGTGCGCTCATGAGCTCTGGATTCTCATCAAGATAATCATACATCTTCTTTGTACCGGCACCGAAACCATAAGCCTGACGATAACGGTCGATGCTCTTTCTTGCACCTGTTATTTTTCCTGCTTTTGCGATGTCTACAAATGCATCTACGTACATTTCAGTATGAACACCGAGATCTTTGAGGTCTGACTCAGCGATAAGTGAGCCGACTGCGTTTGGCATACCACCGATACCGAGCTGTAAACATGCTCCGTTAGGAATCTGGTCTACGATAAGCTCAGCGACTTTTTTGTCTACATCTGTAGCAGGACCGCCAGCTCCAAGTTCGCCGATTGGTGGGTTGTTACCCTCTACAATATATGTAACCTGAGAAATATGTACATTTGCTTCTGAACCACCGTGACAGCGAGGCATGTTCTCATTTACCTCAACGATGATCTTTTTTGAAGTCTCACAGACAGCACCGAGGTGAGATGCGTTCGGACCGAAGTTAAAATATCCATGAGCATCCATAGGTGCAACCTGGAACATGGCAACATCATCAGGTGTTGTCGAATCTCTGTAGTAGCGAGGAAGCTCGGAGTAACGGATCGGTGAGTAAAAAGAGCAGCCTCTTGCGATAAGCTTTCTTTCATAACCACCCATATGCCATGAATTCCATGTAAAATGTTCTGCGGCATCCTCTCGCTCAAAAATGGCAAGTGGTTTCAGTAAAATTCCACCGCGTACTTTTATATCTTTAAGTTCATCCGTTCTTTTGGCAAGTGCCTTGTCGAGGGCATCAGGTGTGCCTGTGCACCAGCCATAGTCAACCCAGTCACCTGATTTGACAATTTTAACTGCCTCATCTGCGGAGACGAGTTTCTGTTTGTACTCTTCTAAAAAACTCATAGTATCCTCCTATAAATACCTAAAATAGTAGATAGTTAAAAAAATAACATACTTTTTATTTATCTATAGTAACACTATGAGTAATTTTTTACAAGTCCATGCATCTATCGTGGATTAAAAGATTATAAAATCAATAATCAAAAGAAATCAATTATCGATACTTAGTCCAGTTCCGGAAGCATCCACTCTTCGGCTTGTTTCTGGTAATCAGCAGCCTGTTCGCGAAGAGAATTGATAAGATCCCTGTCTCCGGTAAAAATATTGCGTGACTGAGGAGGCAGCGCATCGAGCTTCTTTTGCTTTTCGTCGGCCCATTTGCTGTAACATTCAGATAGTGCGTGAAGTGCTTTGCCACCAGCGCATTCTACATCTAGCACAGGCTTTGTCTCGAAAGCTGCATTATAATACCATAGGCTTGCTTCCTCGTAATTTTTCTTGTCGAAATAGTAAGAGCCAAGTTCACAACATACTTCGCTGCAACCTTCCATAGCTATATTTTTTAGCGCAATGGAGAAAAACTTGTCATAATCTCCGCTTTGCCTGTAGTATCGGGAGAGTACGCAAGTCGATTCTATATTGGGAGCGTTTTGATATTCTCCATAAAAATAAGGAAGAGCATTGGCAAAATCATCCATAGTGCCACATTTTAGCAACTCCTTGGCATACATTGTGGCTATGTTTTTCGGCAGGGTTCCATTTTTATCATAGGAACGCTTAAATATAGTAAAATCGCGTTTGCCGTGCATAGCCTGAGGCAAGTGCTGTATACAGATGTCACTGTCATAAACTACGGGATCAAGCCTGACTGTCTCATGAACCGGATTAATCCATGTAAAAGTGCGTAGCCTCTTGAAAAGCTTTGGTCGGTATTCAGATGCGGAATTCTGCACGGTATTGTATTTGCTTGGAGTGATATATCGCATCTGAACTATCTCAATTTCCGGCAACAGTGCGGCTTTGAGCATCATAAAACGTCTGCGGTTAGTTTCATCTAACACCTCATCAGCGTCAGGAGCGTAAATATATTCTTTGGTGGCCTTTGAAAAAGAAAAATTCCTTGCGGCAGCAAAGTCATCACACCAGGAAAAATCATATATTTTGTCAGTGTAATTGGAGGCAATCTCTTTCGTGCGGTCAGTTGAACCTGTATCCACAATGATGATCTCGTCCATGAGTCCCTTTAGGCTGTCAAGGCAGCGAGCGAGAATATATTCTTCATTTTTTACTATCATGCATAAACTAATTGTAATCATAATATTTACTCCATTTTCAGTGTAGTGAGGGAATTAAGACGTACATGGGTGTATGTTCCCTTATTAAATTACTCAAACTTCCCACACGTTATTTTGGAGTTCTGCTACCTGTAACCGCACAGCCCACACATCAGGCGGCACCGTTAACATTTTATATGTGGGAAGTTTGAGTTAATTATAATATATATCGGTATGTGTCGCAAAAATATTTGTGGTATGGTAAGATAGTTGTTGCAACAGCTCATTGTGGATAGTAAAACAATAAATAACAACAGAACCAGAACAGGTAAGAGGAAAAATAATGGAAAATCATACAATAGTAACATTGAAAAAAGGTGAGGGGCGCACAATTAAAGCCGGTGGTGCGTGGATCTTCGACAACGAAATAGATACTATAACAGGAAAATTCACAAACGGAGATATAGTCGTAGTCCACGATTTTGACGGTTATCCGATGGGACGCGGGTTTATCAACCAGAATTCAAAAATACGTATCAGAATGATGACACGTAAACCTGATCAGCTCATAGATGATGACTTTCTCCGCATGAGAGTGCAGAATGCGTGGGACTACCGTAAACAGGTGATGGCTTGCAGCCCTGATCTCAATTGTTGCCGCGTGATATTCGGAGAGGCTGATTTCCTTCCGGGAATTACAATAGATAAATATGCAGATGTGCTCGTGGTGGAGTGTCTGGCACTTGGAATGGAACAGTTTAAGGAAAAAATCGTTGATTTCTTAAAGGAAATGCTTGCCGTTGACGGAATAAATATCCGCGGAGTATACGAGCGAAGTGATGCAAATGAGCGCAAAAAAGAAGGGCTTCCAAAGGTAAAAGGCTTTATTGGTGAAGAGTTTGATACAGATGTAGAAATCGTGGAGAACGGTGTGCACTACATGGTTGATGTGGTAAACGGTCAGAAAACAGGCTTTTTCCTTGATCAGAAATACAACAGGCTTGCGATGCAGCGTATTTGCAAGGACAAAAAGGTGCTCGACTGCTTTACACATATGGGTACATTTGCCCTCAATGCCGGAATTGCAGGGGCAAAAGATGTTACAGGACTTGACATATCGGAGTATGCTGTCAAACAGGCAACAGAAAATGCAAAGAGAAATAATCTCTCAGACACCGTTAAATTCCGCTGTGCAAATGTACTCGATGAACTTCCGCGCCTTGCCGCAGAGGGCGAGAAATATGATGTGGTGATCCTCGATCCACCGGCATTTACCAAATCGCGTGAAGCTACAAAAAATGCGATAAAGGGTTATCGTGAGATCAACATGAAGGGACTCAAGCTCGTAAAAGATGGAGGCTATCTGGCTACCTGTTCATGCTCTCACTTTATGACGCAGGAACTGCTTGCCAAGACTGTGAAAGAAGCAGCCAAGGCTGTACATAAGAGACTGCGTCAGGTGGAATTCCGCACACAGGGACCGGATCACCCGATACTGTGGGCTAATTCAGCCAATGTACCGGAGAGTTATTATCTTAAGTTTTTCATTTTTCAGGTGGTGGATGAGAAGTAAGCACCAGAAAGTGGTTATTTAGCAAGTTTTTAGTGTTTAATATGGATGGAAGGAAAAATGCATGAAACCGGATGAAGTTATAAAACAGGTTGCAGATATTTGCAGGGAATATAAAGCAAAACAGGTCATATTGTATGGATCAAGGGCAAAAGATACTGCCCGGGAGCGCAGTGATATAGACATTGCGGTATCTGGCGTGGAGAATTTTGATGAGCTTGCCAATAGGATTGATGAGCTGCCGACATTATACAGTGTTGATCTTTTAAATATTGATACTTGCAGAAATAATTTGTTATTGGAGGATATTAAACAGTATGGACGCGAAATTTGAGAGACGTTTTCAATCGTTTTGCAATTCACTTGATGCATTGGCAGAGGCTAGACAAAGAGATCTTACAGACTCATTTGTATTGAGTGGAACGAGTGCAAAATTCAGCATTACATTTGATCTGTCATGGAAAGTGATGAAAGATATATTAGTACAATACTATGCAATTACAGGGTTCGTTACAGGCTCTCCGAGAGAAGTTTTGCGTCAGTCATTCAAGGCAGATCTCATTTCAGACGATGAGTGGATGAACATGTTAAAAGTAAGAAATGAGCTTGCACACGATTACGATTGTGAGATTGTAAAAACACATTGCAATACAATCGTCGAGAAATACATCGATCTGTTTTATGAATTTGAGAATACGGTTAAAGCCTTGAAGATGTAACAGAAAAAGAGTTCAGGGATTTCATTAGAATAAGAACGGTTGAAATGATTTAATAAGCCGTGTTACCACCACAGCGGTGAGAACATGGCTTATTTTTATGTGTTATTATATAGTAAACATCGTTAACAAATTTTTTTATGCGGAGGATTAGGTTTATTTGTAAGACCGCCAATATAATCTAAAGATACATTATAGAATTTGGCGAGAGTAACAGCTAATTCAAAGGGAAACTCGAGCTTTCCTGTTTCATAATTGTAATATGTGGTACGGTGCATATGAAGCAAATTGGCAAGCTATCGATAGACAGGAAAAAATATCGCTTCTATGATGAACATTATTACAAATAGAGAGAAGATAACTGCCACATCGAGCAGTATTATACCGACATAGTGCAAAATGTGATTTTTACTTTTACATAAAGGCAGTATATTCTGCACATTGAGATAATTAAATCCACAGAAAATCACAAACAGGAACATAGCCAGACAGAATACTCTTTCGAGCCACAGCTTTGCTCCATATATATTTTCTACTTCCAGCGACAGACAAAGCCATATTATGAACAGATATATGACTGACGATAGCAGCATTTTCCATGGCGTTTTAGTGCGAAATCCGGGTGGAAGAAAGCGTGCGTGTTCAGCTTTGGCTGAGCGTGCATTAATGTTGGTAGGATTATTACCAGCAGTGTTATTACCAGCAGTGTTATTGCCAGTTGTGTTATAACCGGTGTATGTATATGGATTAAAATTACCGGCAGCGGGATAACTGTTTTGTAGATTATAAGCTGCCTGTGATATGACATTTTTAAGCTCACCTACAGACCGGTATCTTGCGGATGGTGTCATCTGAGTACATCTTTGCGCAATCTGGTTAAGATAGTACAAAACCGGATCAGAGGCTGGATTTGAAGAGATACTATTAAGCATTTCCTTGAGTACTATGCCAAGGGAATAGATATCTGTCTGCGGAGATGATGAACCAAAACCATACTGCTCAGGGGCTGCATAGCCGGGAGTGCCGATTAGCACAGTATCAGACTCGGTTTGACCGGAAAATTGTTTTGCGGCATTGAAATCTAAGAGAATGACATAGTTGTAGCTGGTGATTATGATGTTTGAAGGCTTTATGTCTCGATGGATTATAGGTGGAGTCATTGAATGCAGTGCTTCAAGTATATTGCAGAGCATGATCATGTAGCTTTGAATGTCAGTAACGCTAAGCTGCGAATTATCTATTTTTTCCTGCAGTGAAGTTCCACTTATATATTCTTCGATTACAATAAGCTGATTGCCGCGCTCATAGTAATTGATTAGACGCGGAATACCTGCCACCGGATTATGGTAAAGGTACTCATACACACGTATATTGTAAACATCAAGGACTTTCTGGACATAAACTTTGCCGGAAAGTGCAGATTGGACCAGATAAACCTTATGCTGTTCATTTAAGGTTGAGATTATATTGTAATCACTCATAGTGCAGGTATCCTTTCAAGTATTGTTCACAAATTATAAATACAAGTATAGCAGATAGGAGGAATTTATGAAGCCGAAAAATACAAAAGAATTAGCTGACATTCTTGGAAAAACTCACATATCTGATTTTGATAAATTCTGTAAAGAGCAGAAAGACTGCATGAATCCTGAACAAAATGCTTTTTCAGAGTACATAAAGAACCTGCTTAAGGAAAAGAAAATAACCCAGCAGATGGTGTTTTTAAGGGCGGATATCCCTGAAAGATACGGCTATAAGCTTTTGTCAGGAGAAAAACATACAAGGCAGCGTGACATTATTTTGAGGATATGTTATGCGGCAGAGCTTACGTTAGATCAGACGCAGAGCGCATTGAGAAAATATGAGATGCCGCAGCTTTATGCAAAAATCCCAAGGGATGCGCTTCTTATGCTTATTTTCAAAGACCGTCCGGGTGGAATTATAGAGGTAAACGAATTGCTCAAAGAAAAGGGCATGGAAATGCTTCGAACAAGCGGTGTGCAGGAGTGATTTTTTGATTTTGCCACCGCTGCGGGGGGAACGGCATTCATAATGCAATGGTATAATAGTCCTACAAATCACAGAGGAGGACTTAAGCATGAAAAAAAGAACAAATTTACTTGCTTTGATATTAAGCCTGACCGCGATCACATTTACATTATTTGGCTGTGGCTCAGACTCAGGACAGAAAAAGGACATAGTTACATCCGGAAACGGAACAGAAGCCACCGGTGGTGAAGCACAGAACAGTGGGGATGATGGCACGGATCAGGCATCGGCTGACGAAAGCATAAGTGAGCAGGTGCTTGTCGATCAGGATGGCATCAAAATAACTGCGACAGAGTATGTGACTGACAGTATCTGGGGAGACGGAATTAAGCTTCTGGTTGAAAATAATTCGGCACAGGACTATACAATAGGCGGTGATGCCCTTATCGTGAACGATTATATGATAACAGATCTGTTTAGTGCGGATGTTGCAGCAGGAAAGAAGTCGAATGAGGTCATGTATTTATCATCGACAGAGCTTGCGGCTGCCGGAATTGATACAGTAGGAAAAGTCGAGATGTATTTCCATGCATACGATTCAAACTGGGATAATCTCTTCCAGAATGTATATTCAGAAATCGAAACATCGGAATTTGCCAATATGGATACGACACCGAATGATGAGGGACAGGAGCTATACAACGCAAATGGTGTAAGGATAGTCGGAAAAACAGTTGACGAAAATTCCTTCTGGGGAACAGCGATTTTACTTTATATTGAAAACACATCAGGTCAGAATATCGGAATAAACGTAGATAATATGTCAATAAACGGATACATGATGACACCGCTGTTCTCAACTACAGTATATGACGGAAAGAAAGCGATAGATGATATAACTATTCTGTCAAGTGATCTTGAAGCAAATGGAATTTCATCGGTGGATCAGGTTGAACTTCAATTCCATATATACAATGCGGAGAACTATGAGACAATAGCGGATTCAGATGCAATCACATTCTCGGCACAGTAAATATCACGAATATTGCAGTTATATAATTTAGATAAATTTAAATGCTGGTTAAAATTATTTAATTAGATAACAGGAGATAGGAGAAATTCATCATGAAGGTTTGGAAATTAGTTTCAGGTATTTTATCAATAATATTATTTGTTTTTGTATCATTTCAGTCATGCGCAGCAGGCGTATCGAATGCACTTGAGGCAAATGGAGAGACTTCAGGAAGTGCCGGAATAATTGTGGCAATTCTCATGCTTGCAGGTGGAATTGTTTCGATCGCCACAAGAAAATCCTTAGGTAAGGGCGGTAATATCGCGCTTATAGTACTCTTTGGATTGGCTGCGATCATCGGATTTGCAGGTTATGGAAGTTTTTCAGATCTGGCTATATGGGCAGGCTGGTGTCTGATAAATGCAGTTCTTGCGGTCGTTGCGCTGGTTATGGCAAAGAAGAACAATTAAATAGTACTATTTGAATTCAAAAAAGGAAGGTTCTAGGGAGAATCTTCCTTTTTTGATATGTAAACTAAGAATGGATATGATATGATGAACGAAGTGAATTATATCACACGCGAATGCCCATAGGTATCAGCCGTAGGCTTATCATATGCGTAAGCATATGATATAATTAATTCGATAGATTATATAATGTGCAAATAAGCATAAAGTATGTACAATTATCCCAAAACGCGCGATAATGTAACAAAGACTATTAAACAGGGGGAAAAATGATGACATTTCCAAATGATTTTGTATGGGGAACAGCCACGAGCTCTATTCAGGTAGAGGGCTCACCGGCTGGTGACGGTAAAGGAAAAAATATATGGGATGCGTATTCGCATGATACGGACAGGATACGTGAAAACCACAATCCTGATATAGCCTGTGACCACTACAACAGGTACAAAGAGGATGTGGAGATCATGAAAAAGATAGGTGTCCACGCCTACAGATTTTCAATAGATATGTACGGACAAAATATTTACAATGGCTGGGTGGTTAAAATGGGGGATGACGGAAAAACGGCATCTATTCCAAGAGACGCAGGATATCCTGCAACAGCAAGTGGATGGCCTATCACTCCTGAATGTCTGTACTAGGGACCAAAATTCTTGTACGAGCGTTATCACAAGCCTATATACATCACGGAAAACGGAATTTCCTGCAATGATGTGGTCTCACTGGATGGAAAGGTAGATGATCCGGGACGCATTGATTTCGAAAAAAGATATTTAGGACAGCTTCAAAAGGCGATAACCGATGGAGCTGATATCCGCGGATATTTTTACTGGTCACTTATGGACAATTTCGAGTGGACGGAAGGCTATTCGCAGAGATTTGGTCTGGTATATGTGGATTATCCGACCGGAAAACGCATACTAAAAGATTCTGCAAAGTGGTATCATGATGTTATCGCTGGAAATAAACTAATTATAAATGGAGGAGCATTAGAAAATGAAAACGGTATCTAAGACCAGAAATGTGATTATACTGCTTCTGACAGATATCGTGTGGGGAATTGCTTTTGTAGCACAGTCAAAAGGAGGGGATGCCATCGGAGCGTATTCATTTAACGGCATCCGCTTTTTGATTGGGGCAGCAGTTTTACTACCGGTAATAAAAATATTAGATAAAAATGAATTGACAACCAACCGTCCACAAAATACCACAGATAGAAAATTACTGTGGACTGGAGGAATATGCTGCGGGCTTGCACTTTGCCTGGCAAGTAATCTACAGCAGATAGGCATCACTATGGGGGCTGAGGCAGGAAAAGCAGGCTTCCTTACGGCAACATATATACTCATTGTGCCTATACTGGGACTGTTTATCGGGAGAAAATGCAATATAAAGATATGGATTGGAGTTGCAATAACAATAGTCGGAATGTATTTCTTATGCATGAATGGATCAAAGGGAGTATTTTTATTGCAAAGATCGGATATCCTACTTTTGTTATGTGCACTCTGTTTTGCGGTTCAGATCCTTTTTATAGATCATTTTTCACCAAAGGTGGATGCAGTCAGACTGTCGTGCATAGAGTTTTTGGTAACTGGAATATGCTCTTGCATACTTATGTTTTTTGTGGACATGGGACATTCGATAGCTGGAAGCATGCAGTGGGCAGCGTCTCTTACGGGATGGTCGGTGTGGATACCTATCCTCTATGCCGGAATCTTTTCGAGTGGAATAGGATATACCTTACAGGTGGTCGGACAGAAAGGCTTAAATCCTGCTTTTGCATCTATGGTCATGAGCCTTGAGTCGGTTGTTTCAGTGTTTGCAGGATGGATATTGCTCGGACAACAGCTGTCAGCCAGGGAAATAATAGGCTGTGTATTAATTTTTGCTGCAATAATGCTTGCACAGATGCCTGATAGAAAGTATACTAGTATAGCTAGTGACATTTAATATATTAAATAAATTATAGGGTAACTATTTGGTTTCTAATTATGAATGTACTGAACTGTTACTATATAGAAAGAGTATGACATGAAAAAATATAATAAAAAAAATAGAGGAATTTCACAGATTTTGATAATAGGAATAGTTGCTTTAGTAATTATTCTTGTGATAGGGATAATTATATTATGTTTTAATAAAAAGAAAAATAATGATAAAATAAGTGATACTCAGTCGGAAATAGAGGAAGTGACCAGTGTTACAGAAACGCAGTCACAGGAAGAGGAAGTAAAGGAATTGTTTGTTCCGGTAGAGACCGAAGCAACAGCGGCAATTGGAGATGATATTGAAAGTAAATATATCATCGTGGTGGATGAGCAGGACAAGACAGTGGTAGCACAGAAGAGTGCACATGAGAAAATGTATCCTGCTTCAATGACAAAAGTCATGACTGTTCTTGTTGCGGCAGAGCAGGCTGAGAAGAACGCATTAAATGCATTAACAGATAAAAATGCAACAGAGTCTGCTAAAGAAGAGGCAATAGGTAATAAGCTGAATGAGATCGTTACAATTACAAAAGAAGCAACAGATTATTCTTATTCACATGACTGCAGTACAACTGGCTTTTTAGATGGAGAGCAGGTTCCGCTTAGAGATGTATTTAACGGAACAATCTTACCATCTGGTGGCGAGTCTGCATATCAGCTTGCAGTTTATACAGCGGGTTCCATGGAAGCATTTGTTGACATGATGAATCAGAAGGCCGCAGAGCTTGGGCTTGCAGAGACAACACATTTTGCAAATCCTGTCGGCATATATGACGAAAACAACTACAGTACAGCCTACGACATGGCAATCATTATGCAGGCTGCCATGAGTGATGAGATATGTAGGGAGGTCCTTTCAAACCATACATACAGCACTGCTGTTACAGAACAGCATCCTGAGAGCCTTAACATATCAAATCTTTTCCTTCGTCGTATCGAGGATCATATGACAAGCGGCACAGTTATCGGAGCAAAGACTGGTTTTGTAAATCAGTCTGGAAATTGTGCGGTAAGCTATGAGCAAGCTGCCAGCGGCAAGACATACATCTGTGTCACAGGCGGAGCCACAAGTGGATGGAACTGCATCTACAACCATGTTGATTTGTACAATACATACGCGAAATAAATTAAGAAATAGAGAGTTTTGAAAGTTACTAAGATTTGAGAATTTTAGTAACTTTCTTAATATTAAGGAGTAAAACCATGGCAGGTAAGAAAACTCAA
This sequence comes from bacterium, assembly GCA_963641405.1. Classification (GTDB taxonomy): domain Bacteria; phylum Bacillota; class Clostridia; order Lachnospirales; family Lachnospiraceae; genus Roseburia. The sequence continues at coordinate 38,357 of CAVICC010000010.1, forward strand.
AAAAATAATAGCAGGAATAATGCATATAAGCCGCAGAAAGTGAGCGGAAATATGACCAGCAAAATCAAAAAAAATAATGTCAAAGATGGAGTATGTCCATATGCCAAAAAGTGTGGAGGCTGCGACTATCAGGGCATAGAGTACAAGGAGCAGCTTGCAAAAAAACAGGCATATATGAAAAAGCTTCTAAAGCCATTTGGATTTGTTGAGCCGATTGTTGGCATGAAGGAGCCACTTTATTACAGACACAAGGTACACGCTGCATTTGACTGTACGAAAAGAGGTAAGATAGTGGCTGGTGTATACAAAAAAAATACGCATGACGTAGTGGATATAGATAGCTGTATGATCGAGGAACAGGAGTCTGATGCAATAATCAGGGATATAAAGGATATGTTGCGTTCATTCAGGATAAAGACCTATGACGAGGACACAGGATACGGATTACTGCGTCATGTACTTGTGAGAAAAGGTTATGCAACTGGTCAGATAATGGTTGTTTTGGTGCTTGCATCTCCGATTCTTCCATCAAAGAACAACTTTGTAAAGGCACTTCGAAAAAAACATCCGAATATCACAACTGTGGTACTAAATGTAAATGACAAAAAGACAAGCATGGTGCTTGGCGAGAGAAATATCACACTCTACGGCAAAGGTTTCATAGAGGACAAGCTGTGTGGCTGCACATTCAGGATTTCACCAAACTCTTTTTATCAGGTAAACCCGGCACAGACAGAGCTGTTATATGAAAAAGCGATACACGATGCACATCTTACCGGAAAAGAGCGAGTGATAGATGCCTACTGCGGTACAGGAACTATCGGTATAATCGCTGCTAAAAATGCGGGTGAAGTTATCGGAGTTGAGTTAAATCGTGATGCAATCCGCGATGCAGTTACAAACGCAAAGCGAAATGACATCAAAAATATCCGTTTCTACAATGACGATGCAGGAAAATTCATGGTTGAGATGGCCGAGAAAAACGAAAAAGCTGATGTCGTTATCATGGACCCGCCAAGAACAGGCAGTGATGAGGCTTTTCTGTCATCTGTTATAAAGCTTTCACCTGACCGCGTGGTATATGTATCATGTGGACCGGATACGCTAGCGCGCGACCTGAAATATCTTACAAAGCATGGATATCGTGTCAAACGAGCCACGCCATTTGATTGTTTTCCATTTACAGGGCACATAGAAACTTGTGCTATCTTGACGAAGACGAGCGTAGCGAAGGCTAAGTCTTAGATGCACAGTTGTTCGGGCGAGCGTAGCGAGATCAGAACTTCATTGGACAAAAAAAAGCCAGCCGCAGAAACATTTAAAAACATATTCCATATCCACTTAAAATGATGTAGAATAGGATCCATATATGGAGGAACGATCATGAAAACGTTATACACACTCGATAAGCACAATTACATCGACGACATGCCGGTATTCGAGCGATTTGCGGTACGCGCACTGATCATTCGTGACGGAAGATTTGCGATGCAGCAGTCGAAAGAAGGTTACTACAAGATCCTGGGTGGAGGAATTGATGAAGGAGAATCAAAAGAAATAGCTCTTGAACGGGAAGTCCGTGAAGAAGGAGGGCTTGTGGTTGTACCTGAGAGTATCAGGGAGTGTGGCAAGGTCATAGAAAAACGGTTGGATATATTTGATGACCAGAAAGTTTATTTTTGCCACACATATGTATATTTCTGCGATGTCAGGGACGAATTGGTTGCAACACAGATGACTGACAGCGAAAAAGCACTTGGATATCACCTTGCATGGCCGACGGCTGATGAGATAATAAAAGCAAATAGCGCATTTCTTGATAAAGAATGGATAGCAAGAGATACCAGAATTGTTGAGTTGGTAAAAGAAATGTGTTAAAATAATGCCTGGATGTAAAATCCAGGCATTTGATATTAAGGAGAAGCAGATATATTATGGATAATGAAAAAATAAAGAAATTCAGAGAAGATCCGAATTTTACATTAGGTGTGAAAAATCCAGAGGTTGAGGAACTTCTGGCAGTATATACGCAGGATAAAACAGCACAGAATCTCAATAAGCTGATAGATAAGTGTACGAAGAGCCGTTTTCTTGTACCTGCAAATGTTAGTGAAAAGAAACAGCCAATTCCGGTACTTATCAAGAATAAAGATGGTGAGTCATTTCTTCCAATATACACATGTAAGGAGCAGATGCCAAAGGAACACCAGACACCAGCCATAGTAAACCTACCATTTCTTGCAATCAACAATATGGCTGCAAAGAAAGAAACCAAGCTTGATGGAATAGCATTTAACCCATTTTCAAACAATCTTATTTTCAGAAGACCTCTCGTAGAAAAGATTGAGAAAGTCGAGAAAGCAAGAAGAGAAGGAAAGACAACTGCATCGCCTACAAAGGGCAAGACAGTCCAGATGACAACACAGCAGTATGTTGTATTCGAGCGCCTGCAGTTTGAGCATATGTTCCTGCCGACAAAGATGTTTGCAGAGGGCAAAGAATTTATGACTAAGCTTGCTGACAATAAAGAGCAGTTCATTGATGAGCTTTATGAGGAGTCATACCAGCAGAAACGCATGTATCCATACATGGAGGAGGATTTCTCTGTTATGTCTATGCAGATCTCAGATGAGCTGAATGTGACTCGTGTGGATTTCCCAACAAGGGATATGGCACCAGCATGTGCTATAAGAGCATATCTTGTATGGGATGAATCAAAGGATAATGGCAGATATTTTACTATAGATGCCACAAAAGAAAAGGGCGCAGAGTTAATCGAGATCACAGCAGAACATATGAGGATAAGCCATGGCGCGGCACCGGTTGAGGGAGCTGAACTTCAGACAGTTCTAGATCTGGCAAATGACCAAAACGTATTTTAGCGTGAAAATGTGTGGATGTCAGGGTATGTGGATAGGAGAAATATAATGAGAGATTTTCTTAACAGAATAAAGGCAGATTTTTTGCTTTCGTCGGTACTTTGCATTGCTCTTGGAGTTGTATTTATAGTATGGCGAGAGTCGGTGCTTGAGGTAATAGCCAATATACTGGCAGTTTTGCTTATATTGGTCGGTGCTGTGTATGTATGCAGTTATTTTCTTAAAATTCTCACAAATGGATTGTCTGTAATGATGGGAATTATAGTCCTTGCAGTAGGCATATGGTTTCTCATCCAGCCACGTGTTGTAGTTGAGCTGATACCTATAGTGATTGGACTGGTGCTGGTATTTCACAGTATCAGAAGTATAGTCGAGGCTGTAGAGGCTAAAAAATTCGGTTACAATGCATGGGGCGTGGGACTGGTTCTTTCGGTTATCAGCCTCGTATGTGGAATACTTTGCGTGACCAATGCATTTAATATAATGAAGACGGCAACAGTCATAGTCGGTCTGATACTGATATTCAACGGTGTTTCAAATATATGGATCACCAGCCGTGCAACAAAGGCTGAGACTGAATACAACAAACAGCAGGAATTTGAGTCAAAATTCGTTGAAGACAGAGATGAGAATTAATAAACAAGAGATAGATATTTTTGATTGATTGTAACTATTCAGTACAGAAATATGCGGCTCGCGACTGTGAAGGTACTGAACAGTTACGATTGATTTTAATATGGGATGAAAACCCATATGGATCAGCACGAATAAAAGATAACAAAAATACAGAAAGGCAGCATAGATGCGTCGAATGGAATTTAAGATGGAAAGACCCGGACTTACCAAGGTCGGAGACCATCTTAAGATAACAGAGGGTAAACTTCCCACTTCTTATTACTATACGATAGAGCATGCCATTGCCATGTCGGGAAACTACATGGTCAGTGAGAGGCTTAAGAGCCGTGAGGGCGATGTCGTGGACGTAAGGGAGACAGAGAAGGGCTACTTTGTTACTATGGAGTTTGATGAGTAATGACACAACAAGGTAAGAATGCGATCGATCTCGTGCTTGCGGAGAGCCTGATAGAGCTTTCAGCGGCAAAGCCGATCGAAAAGATAACAATTAAAGAGATTACTGACAAAGCGGGAGTCATAAGACCTACATTTTACAATCATTTTCAGGATAAATACGAGCTGATAGAATGGATCATAAAAAATGACCTGCTTGAATCAATGAGACCTCTTCTCAATGCAAGCATGGTATTTGAATCTATCGTGCTGATGTTAAACAATATTGCGGCAAATGAGACTTTTTACAAAAAAGCACTAAAGATGGATGGTCCGGTATCATTTAACGATATAGCTATGAAATGCGTATATGAAATGTTTTTGGAAATGATTACAGAGCGTGCGTCAGGCAAAAAGCACAAGTACAGATGGCTCACACCCGAGGTTATCGCAACATATTATGCACAGTCGCTGTGTTTTATCACAGAGAGATGGATAGCACAGGGAATAGGCGAGATCGAGCCAAAGGAGATGGCTGAGGCATATATGTATCTTATCACGCGCTCCATGGATGATATATTGAAAGAACTGTAAGCTACGGGTTTGTGTATATATATGACGAATTTACATGCGCAAGTATATAATATTAGACTCACAGCTGTGAATATATTGTGAAAACAGTGTCAGAAACCAAATACAATAAAATAAAAGTGTAATATCAGATATACAAATTGACCGATTTGTATATCTGACGTGACAAAATCCAAAGATTGAATATTTATTTATTCGGTCTTTTTTTTTATACTTCAATTCGAATAAAAGAAAGAGTGGTGAATCTTATGATTAAATTTGGAAAAGGAGTCGTAAAATATCGAGTCCTGATACTGATACTTGCATTTGCTTTACTTATACCGGCAGGCATCAGCTTTATCAAAACAAGAATTAATTTCGATATCCTCTCTTATCTGCCAAGCGAGATCGAGACCATGAAAGGTCAGGATATCATGGTAGATGAGTTTGGAACCGGAGCCTTATCATTTGTCATCCTGGAAGATATGGATGATCAGGATATAGAGACGCTGGCAAGTGATATCGAAGACCTAGAAGGCGTAAAAAAGGTAGTCTGGTACGGATCAATAGCAGATTCGTCATTGCCTAGAGAAGCTTTACCTGATGAGGTATATGACGCATTCAACAATAAAGATGCCAACAGCCAGTTGATGCTCGTCACCTACAGTAACACAATGGGCTCTGATGAGACCATGGAAGCTGTAAACAAGATGGATAAGATGGTCGAGAACCATTGTTTCGTAGCCGGTATGGCAGCAGTAAATGCTGATACAAAGACACTTGTAATGCAGCAGGCACCTATATATGTTGTCATTGCAGCACTCCTGTCAATGGTAGTTATGGGAATTACAATGGATTCAATAGTCGTACCTATGTTATTCCTTTTGAGTATCGGAATGGCGATCATCTACAACCTGGGAACAAACTTCATACAGGGAGAGATCTCATACCTGACACTCGCACTTACAGCAGTACTCCAGCTGGCGGTAACAATGGATTACTCAATCTTCTTGTGGCATAGTTATCAGGAACAGGTAGAAAGATACGATGGAGATAAAAAACGTGCTATGGCACATGCCATTTCACATACAGTTACATCTGTAACAGGAAGTTCTATCACAACAATAGCAGGTTTCGTCGCACTTTGTTTCATGAGCTTTACACTTGGTCTTGACCTTGGTATCGTGATGGCAAAGGGTGTTGTATTCGGTGTTATCGGATGCGTAACAATTCTTCCGGCACTTATTCTTGCATGTGACAAGGCAATTGAGAAGACAAAGCACAGAATACTCATGCCTGATGTATCAAAGATTGCAGGATGGGTTACAAACCATTACAAGATAATTGCAGTTATATTTATCATAGTTCTTTTCCCAGCAATATACGGATACACACACGATCAGGTGTACTACGATCTTGCAGGAACAATGCCTGACAGTGCGTACAGTAAGCAGGCAAATGACAGACTCGACAAAGAGTACGCTATGGGTGCTACACATATCATTATTGCACCAAGCAGCATGTCAAAGGCTGACAGCATCGGCATGATAGATGAAATTAAAAAAGTAGATGGTGTAAAGATCGCAGTATCGCTTGATTCAATACTTGGACCAACAATCCCAGAGGAAATGGTTCCTGATGACGTTAAGGAGATATTTGAAAATGGCGATTACCAGATGATGCTAATTTCATCAGAGTATGCCACAGCCTCAGACGAGGTAAACAACCAGATAGAAGAGATAAATAAAATAGTTAAGAGCTATAGTGATGACGCAATGCTGATCGGTGAAGCTCCATGTACAAAGGATCTTATCACTATCACAGATACAGACTTTAAGCGTGTAAGTGCAGTATCTATCGTGCTTATATTCCTTATCATCCTTGTTGTATTCAAGTCGATATCACTGCCAATTATCCTTGTAGCAGTTATCGAGTTTGCTATTTTTGTAAATATGGGTATCCCTGGATTTACAGGAACGAAGCTTCCGTTCATCGCAAGTATCGTAATCGGAACCATCCAGCTTGGTGCGACAGTCGACTATGCGATCCTTATGACAACGAAATACAGAAAGAACAGATACACCGGAATGGACAAAAAACCGGCTATCACAAAAGCACTTGCAGATTCAACAAACTCAGTTATCGTCAGTGCGCTTTGCTTCTTCGCTGCGACATTTGGTGTTGGACTTTACTCAAACATCGATATGATCAGTTCAATCTGTATACTGCTTGCTCGAGGCGCAATAATCAGTATGTTCGTAGTTATACTGGTACTGCCGTCAATGTTTATGATCTTCGACAAAGTGATCTGTAAAACAAGTGTCGGATTCAGGAACAAGAACCTGACAGCTTAAGGATTTGTATAAATACTTACAGTTTATTAGAAATATTCGTAACTGTATGGCAACGAACCAATAGTGAAGCCGGATAGTTACATATAACCTCAAAAATAAAATCAGGAGGAATAAGACATGAAATTACCAGAATTAAAAGAAAAATTAAAAAGTAAATATATCGTACGTGTTGTAGCAGGTGTCCTTACAATCGCACTTGTCGGAACAGGAATCGGAGCAACAGCCGTATTCGCAGAAAAAAATGATACAGCCGTAACATCAGAGGCTTCAAGCGATGCAATATCTACAGATGATATTGCAGATGACCTGATGAACAGCATTTCACTCAAGGATGAGAACGCAGACAAAGAGGAGAGCGTATATCTCATCTCTGATGCAAACGGAAATGTAAACAAAACAATCGTAGTAGATCACCTTAACAATAAAGATAAAAAAGATACGATCGAGGATGCTTCAAACCTTTCTGACATCGAGAATGTAAAGGGTAAAGAGACATTTGAGCAGAACGGTGACAAGATCACCTGGCAGGCTGGTGGAAATGACATTTACTATCAGGGAACTACTTCAGAAGAGCCACCTGTAACACAGAAGGTTACATATTACCTTGACGGAAAAGAAATCTCACCTGAGGATCTCGCAGGAAAATCAGGAAAAGTAAAGATCCGTTTTGATTATACAAATACAACATCTTTCACAGAGACAGTAAATGGTGAGAAACAGACAGTTTCTGTACCATTCGCAGCAATAACAGGACTTGTACTCGGTGACGGTTTCTCAAATGTAGAAGTAACAAACGGAAAAGTTCAGGCAAATGATTCATCAAATATCGTAATAGGATATGCTCTTCCAGGCTTAAAAGACAGCCTTGGAATTGATGATGAGGATCTCGATGATGATGTAAACATCCCAGAGTATATGGAAGTCAGTGCTGATGTGGAGAATTTCTCACTTTCAACAGCTATGACATTCGTAGTAAACGCATCAGATTATGTAAGCACTGACGGAATTAACACATCAAGCCTTGATGATATGATAAACGAGCTTTCAGATGCAACAACACAGCTTAAGGATGGTTCAGCAGAGCTTGCCGATGGAGCTGATACACTTGCAAACGGTGTAGGAACACTTAAAGACAGCCTTGGAACATTCGCAGCAGGAATGAACTCACTCCAGAGTGGTCTTAAGAGCTACACAGATGGCGCAAGCAAACTTAATGCCGGAATAAATACCCTTGGAAATAGCACAGGCTCACTCGTAGATGGAGCAGGACAGCTTAATTCAGGAGCAGCACAGCTCGCAAGTGGAAGTGCAACATTAAAAGATGGTGTAAAGAGCTATACAGATGGGGCAAGCCAGGTTGCATCTGGAGCAAGTGAGTTGGATAATGGTATGGATTCGCTTGTAAGTGGTGCAGGAACACTTGTTGATGGAGCTAATACACTTAACGATGGAGCAAATAAATTAAAGGATGGCATAGCTGGCGTTGATAAAGGTGTTGATACAGTTCAGGAAAATGTAACAAAGCTTAATGGAGCTGCAGCGACTATATCAGCCGGAGCTGCAAAACTGGATGACAATGCAACACAGATTTCAGAAGGCGCAGCAGAATTAAACAATGGAGTTCAGGAATTAGCAAAGACTGTTTCAGGTATTCCGGAGACAGTTAAGTCTACTATAAATGAAACATTAAAACCGCTTGATAATTTTGTGCAAGTATTAAAATATGCTGGATACCAAGAGGAGATTACTAGTATTACCGTTGAAAATGTTAAAAGTGTTACAGATTATGCTGCAAAGAATGAAGCTGCTATCAAAAATGTTATGGCTATAGCTAAACAAGCACAATCATATGAGAATGCTGGCGAGGACATTAAAAAATCAGTTGATACTAATTATAATTCTGTAATGGCAGCCCTGTATCAGGGACTGGGAGCTGTAAGTGTATATGACAAGATAAATGAAACTGTTTCCAGTGAAGAGAGCCAAGCTCAGGTTACCAAGTTAACAGAGGGGGCACAGTCATTAGCAGACAATACAGATAAATTCCAAAAAGAAGGAACAGCGTCACTTAAAGATGGTACTAGCCAGCTTGCGACAGCAACAAGTCAGCTTTCAACAGGATTGACACCACTCAAAGAGGGAACAAGCCAGTTAGTAACTGGAAGCGAACAGCTTGCAGCCGGCACTGGATCTTTAATAGAGAAAATTCCTACTTTAACAAACGGAATCAGCCAGTTAAAGGCAGGCTCATCAAAGCTAAATGCAGGAGCTAAAGAGCTTACATCAAACAACAACACATTAAATGCAGGCGCAACAGCACTTAACAGCGGTGCAAATCAGCTTGCATCAGGAACACAGTCACTCGTTGATAAGATCCCAGCACTTACATCAGGTATCAAGCAGCTTGTAGACGGATCAAACACACTTGTATCAAACAACAATGCACTCCTCAGTGGAGCATCACAGCTTTCAGACGGAACAACACAGATCGTAAGCGGTGTTGACCAGCTTGCAGATGGCTCTAAGACACTTGCAGACGGAGCGCACACACTTGCAGATGGTATTGTACAGTTCAACGAGGAAGGAATTAACAAGATCCTTGATGCATACAACGGAGACCTCAAGCCACTTACAAACAAGCTTCAGGCAGTTATAGATGCAGGTGAGGATTACCAGACATATTCAGCAATCGCTGATGGTCAGACCGGCAGCGTTAAGTTCATCTACAAATTAGCTTCAATAGAGTCTGATAGCGACAAATAAAAAAGTAAAAGATGTTTAAACATCAGGGGAGGCAAAAATGGGCTGGATAGAATATCTGTTGATCGTGGCAGGAGGCTCGCTTGAGATCTTCGCTGCGATGGAATGTCAGGGTTCCCTGGTTCAGAAAATAAATAAAAAACAGCTTACAGCCATTTGCGTCATAATTGCAGTTTGTCAGTTATTAGCAATGTATATCGGATATTTCCTGTCAAGTTTTTTGAACAGGAAATATTCGGTAGCGGATGAAGCTCTTTTAGGAGAAATAATTTCTATCGGAATACTGATAGGACTGGGGATAAGGCTTATAGGAAAAGCAATAAGAAATGAAAGAATAGAAGAACATTGCCAGGTACAGCTTGAAATGAGACGTGTGCTGGCAATAGCTGGAATGACTGCCGGCTATACGGTACTTGCGGGAATCGCATTCGGTTTCTTAAACACCGGACTTCTAACCATCATGATAATGGTGGCACTGCTTACGATCATTTGTATCGTGGCAGGAATGTATACAGGATATCACTTCGGCTTCGAGCAAAAAACAAAAGTGTATATTGTGGGGGCAATTCTCTTTTGGGCGGCTGGAATAGATGTGATAATAAGACTTGTAAACAAATAAATATATGTATTAATGATACCCTTCCCGGGAGATCGGGAGGGGTATTTTGGAATATAAGTAAAAATGTATAGAATATAATTGTATAATATATTATAATATGTATATACAATTATATTTTGAAAGGTGGGTGCTTGTAATGGAACAGGTTTCTATAAAAAAATGGGGAAATAGCATGGGAATAAGGATACCAAAATCTATTCTTGAAAAATTGCATATAGGTGTTTCAGATACTTTACAGTTGGAAATAAAAGATGATGCGATAATTTTAAAAAAAGAATTTAAGCATAAAACTTTTGAAGAACGTCTTGAGGAGTATGATGGCAAAATAACAGTGGGTGAGTTTGACTGGGGAGAACCAAAAGGAAGGGAAATGTTATGAAGGATTTTTGGCAAGGAGATATAATAAAAATATCAGGATATAAAGGAAAATTCATTATAGTTAGTAAAAATGCATTTATTAAGGCTACGGGGGTATTTCATGTGTGTCCTTTAATTGAAAATGCATCTGAAGAGCCGCTGCATATATTGGTTCGGGGAAAACAGAAAACGCAGGGCGTTGTATATTGTGAACAAATAAAATTGATTGATCCTGCGGTAAGGGTATGCAAACGTATTGATGAGATACCATACGGAATGTTCATGAATGTTTCGGATGCAATACAAGGTGTTTTCGAATACGATTAAAAAGAAAATTTAGAAACGACAGTCACTATTACGATGTATGCAATACACGTATAATAGTGGCTGTCATTTTTATTTAAGACTGAACTAAAAAGCCGTAAACTGACTGGCAATTCCGCTGGCATAGAATATTATGAGGATTATAGTACTTATCACAGAAAGCACAATTCCCACAATAGATGTGACCATACCGGCTGTAGCCAGAGAGTTATCGTAAGGTCTGGCTTTTTTGGAGAGCCTTGATGCGAGCAGACCTACTATTCCAAGACCACCGAGATAGCCGATGCAGGAGAATGCGAGACTGCATATTCCGAGCACCAAAGATACGATACCGAGCTTACGTCCTTCGTTTTCGTCATCTATGTCAGGTACATTGTTGTAGAGCATTTCCATACGGATACGCCTTGATTTGCGAAGCATGACAAACATCGGTATGCCAAGGACGATAAAGGCGATTGCATTCATTGCAGAATATGTATTTATCTGCGATACTATTCCACCGTCATCGAAAAGTCCTGTGGATAACAGGGCACCCAGATCTACAACTGTGTGGAAAATTACAACTATCCAGAAATTCCGTGTTGATGCGTATACTATGCAAAAGAGTATTCCAAGCAGTGATGCGGAAATAACCTGAATTATTGCACTTGAGAATTTGACACCCGAAGCCATATTTATAAAATGCATAAGACCAAACAGCACACCACCAAGTACGATTGCACCGGTGATGCCTTTTCTTGTCTTTGAAAATGTGTTTAGCAGGACATTTAAAACAACCCCTCTGAAAACAAGTTCTTCAACGAGTCCCACGAGGAATATTGCAATAACATAAAAAATTATCTCGTGGAAAGGTCTTATATTACCATGCTCAGAAACGATACAGGCAAAGACCTGTCCTATAAAGCTGAACAGACAGTAAACTACGAAAAAACCTCCGGTATAAAAGCTTCTGAGCCATCCGGCTTTATTTTCCCTGAAAATGTCATGATATCCGAGCGCATATGTAATGATGAGAAAGACGATCAGTATAAAGAACTCTGCAAGTCCCTGCTGCAGATATTCATTCTGATCGGTCATTCCCGGAATAAGGCTGAGAATGAAGCCAGTTCCCATTAAAAGTCCCACAAACAGTACGGTAAACACCAATGACAGCGCGATACCGGCAGGTATCGGCAGATTTTTGAATTTTTCTTTCATAACTATCTCCTTTGTAATTATTTGGATAATGAAAATATTTTATCACATTGCGCCTTAAGCGTCAAAAAAGATATACCTTCAAAATAAAACGTGGTATACTTTCGGGAGAATAATATTGTTAGATTAATACAGGGATACTGAGATCAAGGTAAATAAGAATAAAATGGAGTGAGCGATTTGGCAAACACAGACAGTATAAGAGATTACACGGTTATAGATCTCGAGATGACAGGTCTTTCTGCAAAAAATGACAAGATCATAGAGATAGGTGCAGCGCGTGTCAGGGACGGAGTGATAACTGACACGATATCCACGCTTGTCAATCCAAAGCAGCATATTCCACAGAGTGTGCAGGATCTGACGGGAATAACTGACGCAGATGTGGAAAACGCTGCGGATATGGACGAGGCTGTGGATAACCTGCTTGAATTTATCGGCGATGACGTGATACTTGGACAGAATGTGACGTTTGATTACAGCTTTTTGAAACAGTGGGCGGTAAATCATAAGCGCACGCTCGAGCTTAAGGCATACGATACCTTAAAGATTGCAAGACAATGCCTGCCGGCAGAACAGTCGAAAAAGCTTGAGGATCTATGCACTTATTTCGGTGTGAACAGGGAGAATGCGCATCGGGCATTGGATGATGCGATAGAGACAAAAGAGATATTTGAAAAGCTGCTTGTTTTGATGGATGAAAAAGGCGAGGTGGTTGAGTCGAAGCCACTTGTATACAGGGCAAAGAGACAGACACCTGCCACGGCACACCAGATACAGCGGCTTAAGGAATATATGGAAGAACATGAGATAAATGATGTCATACAGTGGGAAACTCTGACGCACAGTCAGGCATCCCGGCTGTATGATGAATATCGTAGTAAGTATGGTAAGCAATAGCTACAATTCAATATTCTCAGGCACATCACGATTACTGTCGGAAGCATCAGCCAGCAGGCTCTCAAGCATTGAGATGATACTTGTTTTTGAGAGTGAGTTGAGTTTTCCGGCTTTTTCGATAAGCTCTGATATCCTGCCTGCTTTTGACATCTTGATGTATGAGTTGGCAAGAAGCTGATATATTGCTTTAGAGTCAGCACCCTCATCTACGGCAAATTCAAGCAGTTTAAGGGCTGTATCATCATACCCGGCATCAATGAGCCTGTTATGGTAATCAGGGAGCTGGGAGACAAATTCAGTGAAATTGTTGTCATATTCAGACAGCATTTTGAAGTTTGGTACGCCATACTCAAGTTTGATGTCGGTATTGCTCATTCCGGTAAGGTTTACGAGGGTAACACCCTTTAAATCATTTATTTTATCGTTATTTAATGGAAAAAATTCGTCTGGTATGGTAATATAACGGAGATTAGCCGTGTCCTTTCGCATAGTAGAGTTGGCAGCGCGTTCACGCTCCCAGAAGCGCTCGAGGACTGCATCCTGTGCTGAATTCGACTTTTTGATAGCGATTTGGATCACTGCTATGAATATAATAAATAATATTAGGCAAATTGGAATCATATGATAGAAAACCTTTATAATCCTTTCTAGTATATGAGAAATAGTATAACGCATTTTTGAACAGAGGTGAATAGTATGTACGATTTTAATAAAAAGAAAAACCAGAAAGCTATAGCTGTAGTGATAATTATAGTTATAGCAGCTATGCTCGTCACTACTTTTGTATCGCTTTTAGTATAGCCTTTCTTGAAAAATAGCAAAAGTATGTTAATATGATACAGGAGAAAAGCTAAAAGGCCATTGACGAAAGGAAATTGGTAATGAAAATTAATAAAAAAACAGTGTTACTTGGTGCAATGGCATTTATGCTCATTGCAGCTGGCAGAGTGGGAACTGTACAGGCAAGTATCAAAAAGCAGGAGGCACAGACTATAAAGGATGGAGTGTGTATCGGTAGCGTAAACGTTGGTGGAATGACAAAGGTCGAGGCAAAGACTGCAGTAGATGATTATGTTTCAAGTGTCAGTGAAACAGTTTTTTCGTTGAAAGGCGCAAATGGAGCAATCGAAGCAACAGCGGAAGACATGTCAGTCTCAGCAGATACGGAATCGGCTGTGGATGAGGCACTTGCAATTGGCAATACAGGAAGCCTTATAAACAGATTTATAGACGAACAGGAGCTTAAAAGTGGAAACATCACTGTGAATATGTACCTGTCTGTGAATAAGCAGAAGACGGCACAGTTGATATATGACAAGAAAGATGTGCTTAATATAAAGGCTGTTGACAACACATTAAAGAGAAATGGTAGCAGTTTTGAGTTTGTACCAGGACAGGAAGGCCAGGAAGTTGATGTGGTACAGTCAGTTTATGCCATAAATGATTTCTTGCAAAATAGCTGGGATGGCAGCACAAATGAGATTGAGCTGGTATCAGATACGGTAGAGCCAAAAGGAAGTCAGGAGGAACTGGCACAGATAAAAGATAATTTGGGTACGTTTTCTACTGATTTTAGTTCTTCGGCAGCAGGACGTGCGGCAAATGTAAAAAATGCATGTAGTCTTATAAATGGCAGCGTGATATATCCGGGCGAGGAATTCTCGGTTTATCAAGCTATCAGCCCTATTACAACGGACAATGGATATGAGATTGCTGGGGCATATGAGAATGGTCAGGTTGTAGATTCAGTCGGAGGCGGGGTGTGTCAGGTGGCGACAACACTTTACAATGCGGTCATCCGTGCGGAGCTTGATATAGTGCAGCGATACAATCATTCTATGCTTGTAAGTTATGTTTCACCATCAGATGATGCGGCTATAGCGGGAACCTATAAGGATCTTAGGTTCAAGAATAACCTTGAAAATCCAGTATATATCGAAGGGTATTGCAGTGGTGGAATTATCACATTTACTGTATATGGCGTAGAGACGAGACCGGCAAACAGGACTATCTCTTTTAGGAGCGAGACACTATCAGAGGAAGTACCGGATACACAATTTAATTTTGATTCATCGCATCCGGTAGGCTATTATCATACAGAGCAGACAGCTCACAAGGGAGTTACAGCGAGACTTTGGAAAACGGTAACAGTAGATGGAAATGTGGAAAGCGATGAGATTTTCAACAACAGCAAGTACAACTCATCACCAAAGATCGTGACAGTAGGAACAGGTGGCGCATCTGCGGACGTACTTGCACAGCTGCAGACAGCAGCGGCAGCTCAGGATGAAGGTTCTGTCAGGTCCATAGGCTCGTCTGCAGCCGCATCTATAGAAGCAGGAGCAACTACAGCAACAGATCAGAATTCGGGACAGACTACCACAGATTCAAATGCAGGTCAGACACAGCAGACGGATGGCTCGCAGGCGGCACAGTAACGAGTTGCATTACAGCGTGGGCAATTTGTGTCTGAACAGTTACAATTACTAAATAATAAGAAACAGGAACATATATGAAAAACGGCAAAATATCAGAGTCTATTTTAAAACGCTCTGTCTTGAAACAACTTCATACAAAAAGTGACAGAGTGACTCTGAAATCCGCGGTAGGAGAGGATTGCGCGGTTATCGGCAGAAAGCTGGAGGAAGCGTTTGGCAGCAGCGAAACACACGTTATGCCGGCAGATGCTTCGATCGTCACATGCACACAGTCATTCACGCTTGATGTGACAGACAAAAATGTTCGTGCAAAGTGTGCGGTATATGCAGCTTTGAACAACATTTATGCAGCTGGAGCTTCACCGATAGGCATAGAGCTGGCACTTCTTATCCCGACAACAGAGAATGAGGCAAATCTTCGCGAGACAGTAAGAGCTATAGATGCGGTCTGCGAGGATGCCGGTATAGTAGTGCTTGGCGGCCACACACAGGTCAGCCGTGCCGTTAAGAATATAATAGTAAATATCACTGCGATAGGTGAGGCTGATAAGGATAGCCTTACACCATCATCGGCAGTTCGTCCGGGGATGGACATAATTGTGACAGGATATGTGGGACTTGAGGGCAGTGCAATCCTTGCAAATGAATGTAGAGAAAAGCTGACAACACGATTTTCGACAGCTTTTGTAAATAAATCAGCAGCATATATAGATGTTATCTCGACTGCAAAGGAGGCTGCATCCGCGGTTTGCGCCGGTGCGGCGGCAATCCATGACGCTTCAGAGGGAGGCATCTTTGGGGCTCTCTGGGATATGGCAGAGGCTTCAAAGGTGGGACTTGATATAGACCTTAAAAAGATCCCTATTAAGCAGGATACGATAGAAATAAGCGAATTTTTTGACATAAACCCATATAAACTATTATCAGGGGGCAGTCTTATAATCGCAGCCATGGACGGAAACCGGATAGTCAGAGAAATCGAGAAAACGGGACAGAATGCAGTAATAGTCGGTGTTGCAACCGACTCAAACGACCGCGTGCTGATACAGGGCGATGAGAGACGCTTTTTAGAGACTGCTCAGACTGATGAGATATACAAGGTTTTTAACAGCTAAGGAGATTTTATCATCATGAGAGAAAAAATATTAACATTTATAGAGAAAAACAGCCGTATAGATTTAAAAGAGCTTGCAATCATGCTTGGTGTGGATGAGGCAAGCGTGGTAAATGAGCTTGAGGCAATGGAAAAAGAGCGTATCATCTGCGGATATCATACACTTATAGACTGGGATAAGGCAGGACTCGAGAAAGTTACAGCCATGATCGAGGTAAGAGTGACTCCTCAGAGGGGCATGGGCTTCGACAAGATCGCAGAACGTATATACAATTATCCTGAGGTTAATTCAGTTTACCTGATCTCAGGCGGATTTGACCTTATGGTAACTCTCGAGGGAAAGACACTGCGTGAGGTATCACAGTTTGTGACAGATAAGCTTTCTACACTTGACCAGGTGCTTTCTACAAAGACAAACTTCATATTAAAGAAATATAAGGATCACGGAACAGTTATGTCTATTCCGGCAAAGGTAGACGAAAGGGGTATGATGTCATAATGAGAGATCCTCTATCAAGTACTATAAAAACGGTTCAGCCATCCGGGATCCGCAAGTTTTTTGATATAGTAAGCGAGATGAAGGACGCTATCTCACTCGGAGTTGGCGAGCCTGATTTTGATACACCATGGCATATCAGGGATGAGGGGATTTATTCTCTCGAAAAAGGAAAGACTTTCTATACATCCAATGCAGGACTTAAAGAGCTTAAAATAGAGATAGCAAAGTATCTTAACCGAAGATATGGCATGACTTATGACTATGACAAAGAGATCATGGTAACGGTCGGAGGCAGCGAGGCCATAGATATCGCGCTTCGTGCAATGCTTGATCCGGGCGATGAGGTTATAATCCCTCAGCCAAGCTATGTCTCATATGTGCCATGCACAGTGCTCGCAAACGGCACGCCTGTGGTTGTTGAGCTTAAGGAAGAGGATAATTTCAAACTGACAGCAGATGAGCTTGAAGCTGCGATCACCCCAAAGACAAAAGTAGTCATCCTGCCATTTCCAAACAATCCAACAGGTGCTGTTTTGGAAAAAGCCGATCTTGAGGCTATAGCCGGGGTTATTGAAAAGCATGATCTTTTCGTGCTGAGTGATGAGATCTACTCAGAGCTGACATACTTAGAGGAACACGTTTCTATAGCGTCACTTCCGGGCATGAAGGAGCGCACAGTTCTCATAAATGGCTTTTCAAAGGCGTATGCCATGACAGGCTGGCGTCTTGGATACGCTTGTGCGCCTGAGGTTATTTTACAGCAGATGCTAAAAATACATCAGTTTGCGATCATGTGTGCACCTACCACAAGTCAGTATGCGGCAGTAGAGGCTATGAAAAGCGGTGATGAGGATGTGGCACAGATGCGTGAGGAGTACAACCAGCGCAGGCGCTATGTGCTTCACAGATTTAAAGAGATGGGACTGCAGTGCTTTGAACCGTTTGGTGCATTTTATGCATTTCCAAGCATCAAGGAATTCGGCATGACTTCGGACGAGTTTGCGACAGAACTGTTAAACAGTAAAAAGATCGCAGTGGTTCCGGGAACTGCATTCGGAGATTGCGGAGAGGGATTCCTCAGGATTTCGTATGCATATTCGCTGGATGATCTGAAGGAAGCTCTCGGACGAATAGAGGAATTTGTCACTGAACTGCGGAAAAAGCAGAATTCACGCGATCAGATATAACGTATAGGAGAAAATATGGCAAAGCTTAACATAGTATTATATGAGCCGGAAATCCCGGCAAATACGGGAAATATCGGGCGAACCTGTGTTGCCACAGGCACAAGGCTTCATCTTATAGAGCCACTTGGTTTTTCACTTTCGGAGAAGGCATTAAAGAGAGCCGGTATGGATTACTGGAAAGATCTTGACGTCACTACATATATCAACTGGGAGGATTTTTTAGAGAAAAATCCCGGAGCAAAGATATATTATGCGACGACAAAGGGCAGACATGTGTATTCGGATGCTCATTTTGAGCCGGACTGCTATATCATGTTCGGAAAAGAGAGCGCAGGCATACCCGAGGAGATATTAAAGGCGCACCCGGATCAGTGTATCAGGATACCTATGATCGGTGAGACAAGATCGCTCAATCTGTCAAATTCAGTGGCTATCGTGCTTTACGAGGCTCTCCGACAGAACAATTTCGATCATATGAAGCTTGAGGGCGAGTTACACCGTTTGAGCTGGGATGATTAAGGACTAAGTGCACAGTCGTAACTATTCAGTACAGAAATATGCGGTACCGCATATTTCGTAAGAAAAGGTATATTATGTAGGAGCAAGCGCCCATCAGCGAAGCTGATTCTCATGCGCTTGCGGCTCGCAACTGTGAAGGTACTGAACAGTTACG
>CAVICC010000011.1:0-56099 GCA_963641405.1 bacterium
CCCCACTGCTGCCTCCCGTAGGAGTTTGGGCCGTGTCTCAGTCCCAATGTGGCCGGTCACCCTCTCAGGTCGGCTATGGATCGTCGCCTTGGTAGGCCGTTACCTTACCAACTAGCTAATCCAACGCGGGTCCATCTCATACCACCGGAGTTTTTCACACTATACCATGCGGCATCGTGCGCTTATGCGGTATTAGCAGTCGTTTCCAACTGTTATCCCCCTGTATGAGGCAGGTTACCCACGCGTTACTCACCCGTCCGCCACTCAGTCACAAAATAATCAATCCCGAAGGAAATCAAATAAAGTGCTTCGTTCGACTTGCATGTGTTAAGCACGCCGCCAGCGTTCATCCTGAGCCAGGATCAAACTCTCATGTTAAAAGTTGATCTCGTCAAGTTAAACTTGGCTAATTCGTTCATTCAGGTTGCAAATAAATTTGCAACTGTCCGTAGCTCCCCAAACAATTCTGCAAGCAGATTGTTTTCATCGCTTTCGCACAAATTCTGAATTTACTGTTTTAAAGGTCTTCAATTTTCATTGAAGCGTTCTGATTGATTCTCAAAATCTTTCAAGGTTTCTCACTGTTCAGTTATCAATGTTCTTTGTTTTATTGCTGCAATCGGCTCGACTAGTTTATCATAATCAGTTCGTCTTGTCAAGAACTTTTTTGATTTATTTTTTAAAGTTTTTACTCTTTCATCTCGCGACAGCTTGTTTATTCTATCAAAGCAATTTGCTTTTGTCAAGAACTTTTTTATTTTTCTTTCAAATCTCTACTTAAGAGCGAAAGAAAACGCAGAGGGTGGGATTCGAACCCACGCGCCCTTGCGGACAAACGGTTTTCAAGACCGCCTCGTTATGACCACTTCGATACCTCTGCATGTACCAACTAACATATAATCGTTCAATTGTTTGCGTCTTGCTCAACGCAAAATTTATATTATCATCAATATCACAATATGTCAACACTAATTTTTAACTTTTTTTACTTTTCTTAAGAAGTACCTCTGCAATGCTCATATCTTCCGGGGTTGTTACTTTTATATTATCGTATGATCCTTCCAGGAGCCTGACCTTTGTGTCAGATGCATACTCTATTATCATGGCATCATCAGTTATCGAAGGAACATTTTTGCCTGACTCCATATCGTTAAATAATCTGTCATATGCATCTGCCAGCAGCTTATATGAGAATGACTGTGGTGTCTGTATCTGCCACAGGCAGTTTCTGTTCAGAGTTTTTACTGAAAATCCGTTTTCATCTGTTACTTTTATTGTATCTTTTACGGGCATGCCTACAACACACGCTTTGTTTTCGCGCACAGTCTGCATTGACCTTTCTATTATATCAACATCGACCATCGGACGCGCCCCGTCATGAATCAGAACATAGTCTGCCCCTTCTGCGGCTTTTAAGCCCTCAAACACCGAATTATAGCGTTCTTTTCCGCCCGCAACTATTATCTTTATCTTTTTGAAGCCATATTTGTCCACTATAGCTGACTTGAAATATTCTATATCCGATGCCCCACAGACTATCACGATATCATCTACAGAACTTTTCTCGAATGCTTCTATGCTGTAATAGATCACCGGTGCGCCCGATAATTCCATATACTGTTTTGGTATATCACTTTTCATACGGCTGCCCGAGCCCGCTGATAATATTATAGCTGTATACTTTTCCATGCTCATAGTCTCTCTTTATCCTATATAATTAATATGTTATTCTCCTAACCTAAGGTTTGGAACTGCGTTAAGATCTAATCCTGATCGCTTTCCTGCCAGAAAATCATAGTATGCCGCAGCACCGATCATAGCTGCATTGTCTGTACATAGTATAGGTGACGGATGATAAAACTGCACACCTTTTCTGGCGCACATTTCCTCCATAGCCTTCCGGATCACACCGTTTGATGCCACTCCGCCTGCTATGGCAAACTTATCCATCTTATACTCATCTATGGCACTTTCTGCGTGGCTTACAAGCACGTCCGTTACTGCTTGCTGAAATGATGCAGCTACATTTGCCTGGTTTATCTCTATATTTTTCATCCTGCATCCGTTCAGATAGTTTAATACTGCTGATTTTAATCCACTAAAACTGAAATCATAGATTCCGTTCCCGATCTTTGCTCTTGGAAATTCTATACTATGTGGATCACCTTCATGCGATACTTTTTCAATCTTTGGTCCACCCGGATAACCTAATCCTATTGCGCGCGCCACTTTGTCAAATGCCTCACCGGCTGCATCATCGCGTGTGCGGCCAAGTATCTCATATCTGCCATAATCCACCACTCTTACTAAATGAGTGTGTCCGCCTGATACAACAAGACATAAAAATGCTGGCTCAAGCTCTTTGTTTTCTATATAATTGGCGCTTATATGTCCCTCAATATGATGCACACCGACAAGTGGAATGTTTCTAGCATAGCTTATAGCCTTTGCCTCTGCCACCCCTACAAGTAACGCTCCAACAAGCCCCGGACCATAGGTAACACCTATAGCATCTATATCGTCAAGCGTCATTTGCGCATCTGACAACGCCTGCTCGATTACCTGATTTATTTTCTCAATATGCTTTCTGGATGCAATTTCAGGGACTACACCCCCATATAATGTATGCAATGCTATCTGCGATGATATCACATTGCTTCGCATATCACGTCCATTTACCACAACTGCTGCTGCCGTCTCGTCGCAGGAGCTTTCTATAGCAAGTATTTTTATTTCTTTATTTTCTGTTATGTTTGTATCCATTTCCTGTTGCCTCTATTATATTATGATTAGTGTGTCAAAAGACATAATCGATATAGATTTTAGTTCCCCTATTACTCACTCTCGGTATCAGATGCTGATTCTACTTTATAGAATGTGAGTATCTTCCATCTGCACTCAGCATCTTTTCTAAGTACGTATTCCTGAAATGTCTTTGAATATGAACTATCCTGTTTTATAAAATATGAAGCTGTCACATAGGCAATATTATCTCCATCAGCAGTGATGTATTTTACATCATTGCTGTCACATACATTAATCTGCGAGATTGTCTTGCCTTGATCTTCATAATTTGAAACATCCGCAATAACAGATGCCTTGTATGTATCTTTCGGATTATTCTGTGCAAGTTCATCGTCAAAAAGTTTTAAGGCCTGATCTACAAGGGCATCTAATTCGTCGTCCGTATACTGATCCTTATAATAGCAGTCCACTATTTTGTTATAAAATTTCACAACCTCACGTGGTGTCTGCGGATAGTTTGTATCAAGATCTTTCGTGGTTATCTTCTCGATTTCTGTCAAGGAAGCCTCTTTCTGACTTTCCTTTTTAGATTTTTCATTTACAATGTAAAAAGCTCCGCAAATACCTATTATTACAGCAAGTGCAATTATCACAACACCAATCTTTTTCATACACTAGTCCTCCTGAAACACAAGTTCTACGCATTTACCGTCTTTGCCCAGATATGCTTCCGGAAAAATCTTTCTCACCTGTGGCATATAATCATCCGCCCTTACCAGCGACGGTGAAAAATGAGTCAGCCAAAGTTGCGATACGTTAGCACGTTTTGCCATATCAGCCGCCTCATAAAATGTCATGTGCTTATACTGTTTTGCTTTTGCTATTTTTTCTTTTTCCGCATACATGCCCTCGCATATAAAAAGATCCGAATCCTGCGCAGCTTCTACTATATGGTCGAGCGGTCTGCTGTCCGTACAATAAGTCACCTTAATGCCTTTTCTTGCTGGTCCAAGCACCATATCAGGTGTATACACGATTCCATCCTGTTCCACAGTTTTACCCTTTTGCAATGGATTCCACAATTTCATAGGTATACCCTGTTCCTTTGCTCTATCAACTGAAAATTTGCCGTTTCGTTTTATCTCGACCGAATATCCATAGCAGATCACTGCATGTTTTACTCTGAATGCATGGATATGATATCCATTCAAATCAAAAAATTCATCCTGCTCGTTAAGCTCTATACATTTGATCTCAAACGGTAGCTCAGGAGCTATAATTCGAAGAGCCGACACAACACGTGTCAATCCTTTTGGACCTATGATGGTAAGTGGCTCAGTGCGCTCCGCATTTCCCATTGTAAGCAAAAGTCCCGGTAGTCCGCTTATATGGTCTGCATGAAAATGTGTAATACACAATATATCTATAGGCTTGAAGTTGATTCCAGCCTCTTTCATGGCTATCTGTGTACCTTCACCGCAGTCTATAAGTATATTGCTGCCGTTGTATTTAAGCGAAAGTGCCGTAAGCCATCTATTCGGTAGTGGCATCATGCCCGCTGTTCCAAGTAAACATACATCTAACATTTATTTTCCTCCGCAGTATAGGACATAATAATTCCATCCTCTACCGGATGTTCATACAAATTTTTTCTGATTCCAAGGTTTATAAAACCCATTTTCTCATACAGTGCGATCGCGGTATCGTTGGTCACTCTCGCTTCTAAAACTATGCGTTCCACGCCAGACTCTACCGCAGTTTCCTGTAATTTCTTGATCAGGTGTTTTCCAACGCCCTGTCCTCTGGCGGTTCTTTTTACTGCTATATTAGTCAATTCACCCTCGTCAAACGATACGTAGGTACACTGATATCCCAGTATCTCGCCATCCTCCTCTGCCACAAGCAGTATATTTTCTGTCAGTTTAAGTGCATCCAAAAATCCCTGCCTGCTCCATGGCTGTGAAAAGCTGTCTTTTTCTATCTGCACCACCGAGTCTGTATCCTCCGGCTCCATGGGTCTTATTATCATATCCTGAAATTTCTCTCCTTTTCCTGTCTTTCACGCTCTGCCTGTGACAATCTAAGATAATCCGGCTTATGATCTGCTGCATCTTCTGCCTTCCCCTGCTCGTATAGTATCCTGCCAAGACATGCGACTGTGGAAGCCCGCTGCTTGTTGCACATAGCCGGTGCAAAGTCATATGGCACTGTCACATGCTCTGCTATATAGTCTTTAAATACTGTCACTCCATCTCCGAGGAATATTATTTTTCTGCCAAGAGCATTGATCTGCGATACTATCTCCTCTATCATTACCACACACTGCGATGTGATAATCTTCATTTTTTCATTCTTAAACTCATATAGTCCTGTGTAGGTCTGCTGTCTTCTAGCATCCATAAGAGGGCATATGACATCTGCACTGCCCCACATATTGTATGCAAGTGCATCAACTGTCGGAACCGATACTATCTGCTTATCGAGTGCAAGTCCAAGTCCCTTTGCAGTAGCAGAGCCTATTCGAAGCCCGGTAAACGAGCCAGGTCCAGCCGAAACTGCAATAAAATCTATAGTTTTTAGATCGAGTTCTGTCATCTTTGCCACTTCATCAAGCATGGGAAGAAGTGTCTGTGAATGAGTTTTTTTATAGTTAATGGTATATTCTCCTATCAGATCATCATCTGATACGACAGCCACACTCGCTACGAGTCCTGAGCTGTCAAGCGCAAGTATCTTCATTATAAAACCTCTTTTATTGTAATTTTTCTATAGTCAAATCCTTTTTCAAGGTCTTTTTCGATCGTGATCTCTTTTCTCTTTTCAGGTAGTATCTCTTCAATGAGATTCGCCCACTCTATCATCGTAAGTCCCTCTCCATAGAAATAGTCCTCGTATCCGATCTCATCCATCTCCTCGATGTCACCGATCCTATATACATCAAAATGATAGAATGGCATTCTGCCCTCATCGTATACCTGGACTATTGTAAATGTGGGACTGCATATTGCCTCATCTATACCGAGTCCCTCTGCTATGCCCTGTGTAAGCACGGTCTTTCCAACACCAAGATCCCCTACTAGTGTATACACATCACCCGGCTTTGCCTCCTGCCCCATCTTCATTCCAAGTGCATGAGTCTCTTCTGCAGAAAAACTTTCGATTACTGTTATATTATTCTCACTGTTCATATTATCTTTTTCCATTTATTTTTATATTTTTTATTTTCTTTTTGATATCACATATCAAACTGGCTTTGCTTCCATTTTTAATACTTATTCTATGTTTTTCTAATACTTTTTCTGCAATGTCCTTTAGTTTATCAAAATTGTCACCAAGTTGTTCTTTAGACATAATATATGCATTTTTACGATTACTAAATATAAGTATACGCCTATCATTTGCAACAAAACGATACACATCTTCCCACGGAAGTGTTGCTGCCTCTTTCCCCTGACTTACGCCTATCTGTTTCTCATCAATCGTAAAATGAAGAGGTTTTGTGAATACTTCATTAGACTTCATAGATATCTTTACTCTGCCCTTCAATGAAACTGGCACGTATAGCAATACTATAAGTCCCACAACAATATACATTATAACATTTGCAGCATTGCCTTTTATTGCACTAAATATAACAGCTGCAATAATTATTATGCCAAATACTATCGATACAACTCCCTGTATGCCCTTGTAAGCCTGCTCAAGATTAAATGCAAAGAGTTCTTTTTCGGTTATTTTGATATCAAATTTTAATTTCATTTTCTGCTCCCTATAAATTCTTTTGTTGTATTATAGCATTTAGCCACAAAAAAAGAAAGGGCGCAATTATATGCGCCTACTTCCTTTTTTTATTAATTTTATTGATTTTTACCTTTAAGAATCGGTGAGATTCTCTTATATATGAGCACTGTGATAAGTGTTGATATAAGCCCCTTCATAATAGTAAATGGAACATTGAATATCAGAAGTGCTTGCCATAATTTGCCTACTGACGGAAGTATCTCACTGTACATACCGACGATTGCATCCATTGGCATGAACTTTGCATATGCCGGATATACAACAAAAAGGTTTGATGGAAAGCTTATGATTCCCATGACAAGTGAACCTACTATAGCTCCGATTACTGCACCCTTTTTAGTCTTGTTCTTCTTGTAGATAAGTCCTGCTGTTCCGGTAAATACAGCTCCAAGGATGAAGTTTGAAAGCTCTCCAACTGTAAAACTCTGTGTTACCGTACAGTGAAGCAGGTTCTTTATGAACTCGACTAATATTCCTGCTACCGGTCCGTATGCAAACGCTCCTATAAGTGCCGGAAGATCCGAAAAATCAAATTTGATAAATCCCGGCATGATTGGAATAGGAAATTCCAGATATTGAAGTACGAATGCGAGTGCACTCAGCATTCCTGTTCCAACTATAAATCTTACGTTTACTTTTGTGTTTGGTGTTGTCTTTGTTACGTCCATTTTTGTTCTCCTTTATGATAGATTTAAGGAATCCTAAGGATAAATGAAATGACAAAAAATCCCGGAAGAAAATCTCCCGGGACTATATATATCATCACGTAACCAGTGCCTTTCGGTAATAAAGCCTAATAACACTAATTGCTCTTCTCTCATCCAGACTATACTGTCGGTTCCGGACTTACACCGGATCGGCTGCGCTCGCAGTTCACGGACTTCTCTATAAAGAGTCACCGTCGGTCGGGAATATATGCTTCACATATTTATGAACCATAGCACCCTGCCCCGAAGAATTCCTATTAACTTTATGTATTTAAAATAGCACATATGAAGATCTATTTCAAGCCCTTATTCTAAATAACAGCAAATTTATTATTGTTCGATTATCATTCACACATAATTAAATTATTAATTGTCAAGGATAATCCCATCGAAGAAATTATTTTTCTTTCCTTTGATGTAATGTGTTTTGCCACCGTTTTTATTATTTTTATTATTTTTGTTGTTATTGCTATTATTCCTATTCTGCTTTATTTGTGACTTATCTGATTTGTCTGATTTGCCAACCTTCTTGTCAGAACCACTCTGACCTATTTTCATGGTAAGCTGTATTCTTTGTTTTTTGAGGTCTACACTCATGACCTGAACATCTACTATGTCACCTACGCTGACAGCCTCAAGCGGATGCTTAATGTAGCGGTCGCAGATCTCTGATATATGCACAAGTCCATCCTGATGCACTCCTATATCCACGAAGCAGCCGAAATCTATTACGTTTCTGACTGTTCCTTTTAATACCATGCCCGGAGTCAGATCCTTCATCTCAAGGACATCGCTTCTAAGAATAGGCTTTGGCATATCCTCACGAGGATCCCTGCCTGGTTTTTCAAGCTCTTTTACGATATCGCGCAGTGTGATCTCGCCTACTCCGACCTCATCTGCAAGTGCCTTATAATCTGACACTTTCTTTGAAATGCCGACTACATTTCCTGTCTTTACGTCGTCCATAGTGTATCCGAGTTTCTCAAGGAGTGCCTTTGTGGCATCATAGGACTCTGGATGAACACCTGTGGCATCAAGGGGATTTTTGCCGTCACTTATGCGCATAAAACCTGCACACTGTTCAAATGCCTTCGGTCCAAGCTTTGACACCTTAAGAAGCTGTGAGCGTGATGTGAATTTTCCGTTTTCCTCACGATAATCAACGATATTTTTGGCAATAGTCTTTGAAATACCTGAGATATACTCAAGCAATGACACTGATGCAGTATTGAGATCAACACCCACTTTATTAACACAGTCCTCAACTACTCCGCCAAGAGCCTCACTGAGCTTTTTCTGGTTCATATCATGCTGATACTGCCCTACTCCGATGGATTTTGGATCTATCTTTACAAGCTCTGCAAGCGGGTCCTGAAGTCTACGTGCCATGGATGTAGCACTTCTTTGTCCCACGTCAAAATTAGGAAACTCCTCTGTGGCAAGCTTGCTCGCAGAGTATACAGATGCGCCTGCCTCATTTACTATGATGTACTGTACTTTTACAGGAATCTCCTTTAACAGCTCAACGATCACCTGCTCAGACTCTCGGGATGCCGTTCCGTTTCCAAGTGAAATGAGTGTGACATTGTATTTTGAAATAAGCTTCTTTATGACTGCCTTTGCTTCCTCTACTTTGTTCTGTGGCGCAGTTGGATAAATAACTGTTGTATCAAGCACTTTTCCTGTAGAATCAACTACTGATATTTTGCAGCCAGTCCTGAATGCCGGATCCCAGCCGAGCACCACCTGTCCTGCGATAGGTGGCTGCATGAGAAGCTGTTCTAAGTTCTTGCCAAATACCTTTATAGCTCCGTCCTCTGCTGTCTCAGTCAGATCATTTCTGATCTCACGCTCGATGGCAGGTGCGATAAGTCTATCATATGCATCCTCCACAACCTCTGCAAGAATTTCTGCTGTAGGAGCTGCATCATTTATAATAACTTTCTTTTTGAGATATTTGATAATGTCCTCTGTAGGAGCTTCGATCTTTACTGTGAGGATTTTTTCTTTTTCTCCACGGTTTATGGCAAGTGTTCTGTGCCCTGCCACTTTTGAGAGAGCCTCGTCAAAATCATAATACATCTCATACACAGATTCAGCCTCAGGATCTTTTGCTGCTGAGACAAGTCTGCCCTTTGATATAGTAAGCTCTCTTATCTTTGTTCTGTAATCAGCATCATCCGATACACTCTCTGCGATGATATCCTTTGCGCCTGCAAGCGCAGCTGTCGCATCAGCCACTTCTTTTTCGGCATCTATGTATTTTTCTGCCTCTGCCATGATATCAACAGAAGCATCCTGTTCTAATATAGTCTGTGCAAGTGGCTCTAAACCCTTTTCCTTTGCGATAGTTGCACGGGTTCTTCTCTTTGGACGGTATGGTCTGTAGAGATCGTCAACCGCTACCTGCGTCTGGGCCTCAAGGATTGCTTTTTTAAGCTCATCAGTTAGCTTACCTTGCTCCTCTATGCTAGATAGCACGGTCTGCTTTTTGTCCTCGAGATTGCGCAGATATGTAAGCCTGTCATAGAGATTACGGAGTACCTCATCATTTAATGAGCCCGTAGCCTCCTTACGGTATCGCGCGATAAAAGGAATGGTATTCCCTTCGTCTATAAGCTTGACTGCTGCCTCAGCCTGTCCCTTTTTTATCTGCAGTTCCTCTGCAATTGCTGCAATTATATCCATTTTTTTACCTCTCTGAAAAACTTGTTCTTTTCGTATTATAAATGAAGTGTTACAATAAAATCAACTTTGTAGAAGGGAAAATTACTATGGATTCACAAAATTTTAATTACAATCAGGATTATAATTATGATTTTGGTCATAATTACAATCCTAATAACAATTCTATTAATAAGAGATCGCGCAATATGGAGGTAGCTGCCCTGGTGCTTAGCATTATCGCAATTGCTTCGTGCGCATGCATATATACTTCCATCATATGCGGTTCACTTGCCATGTTAATGGCTCTTTTATCCAAAGGTGGCGCCACATCCATGAGCAGCATGGCTATGACAAGCTTCTGGATTGGCTTTGTCGCTGTAGTACTTACGATAGTGATCACTGTTGGCTCGTTCGTTTTTATGCTGAATGAATACGGCAGCATTCAGGGAATACTCGACGAATACAAAAATCTTACCGGATACGACTACAGTGAATTAATCGAGCAGATGAACTCCATAAATTAATATATATATGTTTTTTACCAGGCAGTTTATCAGTATAAGTGCAATGGCGATCCACATATATATCGCCCGAAAATGCATCCCGATATGAAGTCTGCCTCGCGTAATACGCTGCAATGTCTGCGATATCATAAACCAGCCCCCTACAAGTGCTGTATATGGTACAAACGGATGAAACTTAAATGACCTTATTATATCGCCACGGAAAAGGGCAAATACAGCTCTCGTTCCCCCGCAGCCCGGACAGTAATATCCTGTCACTGCATGAAGTGTACATTTTGGTGCTTTTTTCAAAATGGCTGTACCAAATATTTTGAAATAGACTGCGACTGCTGCCACTATGGCAAGGATTATCCAGCCTGTGATATAAAAATATTTATCTATTGTTTCATCTGTCTGCATAGCTCCCCCAATCTGTGTGATTACTAACATATTTTCATCAGTATATATAATACTATGTTTTTTGTCAAAAATAATAAATCGGAGAATTATAATGAATCAAAAAAAGAAATGTAAAGAATTAAAAAGGATATCAAGAGAAAATCTAAACGGCAGATACAAGCTTACAATGGCGGCTTTTCTAACCATCCTGCTGATCAATCTGCTTACTGATCTGCCATTTACCTATTTGCTAGGAAATGTATATGCAACAACAACGCAGACCGTGATTTACCATATTGCCGAGGCTCTTTTGGCTATAGTAGTCGGAGTGCTCCAGATGGGGCTTATATATTTTCACCTTACAATAGCACGAAAAAGTGATGCACATCTTATCGATGTGTTTTATTGTTTCAGATACCATTCAAACAGATATTTTGGTGCATATATCATCTATTATGTTATTTCAATGATCGCAAAGGCTCCTTTTCTTGTTGCAAGAGCTTTCTTTGGATTCAAAGGTGATAATCTTTATACTGCTATTGGCCTTACATCTATAAGTGTTGTATTAAATATCATTGTTTTCGTGCTATTAGCATTTTACATGTATCTAATCATATCGCGTGAGGATCTCGGAGTATTCGCATGTCTGGCAGCGTCAGTAAAACTTATACATGGAAATAAACTGCGTCTTATCTATATTTATCTGAGCTTTGTTGGACTGCTCGTACTGTGCCTGTTGTCACTTGGCATCGGATTTCTGTGGGTTGAGCCTTATTTCCAGCAGACACTTGCAAACTTCTATCTCGATGTAACAGGGGAGCTGCCACATATGGATTATACGGTATAACACATCTCAATCAGCTTGTCCATGATCTTTTCTGCCACAAGGCTCTTATCCATGATCTCAAGCTCTTTACATTCATCTGCCGTGATAAGTGTGACTATATTGGTGTCGGTTCCAAATCCGGCACCTGCCACCTTGAGATTGTTTGCCACAATCATATCTGCATTTTTCTTTGCAAGCTTCGCTTTTGAATTCTCGAGCATATGCTCTGTCTCCATTGAAAAACCACATATTATCTGTCCAGGTGTCTTGTTTGCTCCAAGGTATGAAAGTATATCCTCTGTACGCTCAAGCTCTACCACTGACATGTCTGACTGATTCTTTTTCTTGATCTTCTCATCCGCTGGATGTGCAGGACGGAAATCTGCCACTGCAGCAGTCATGATAATTATATCCTGCTGCGGTGCTTTTGCCTTTACCACCTCTGCCATATCAGCTGCTGAGGTCACATTTAGCACATCAACAAACATAGGCGGCTCTACTGATACCGACGCATTAACCAGTGTAACCTCAGCTCCACGAAGCATGCAGTTTTCAGCTATTGCACGTCCCATCTTTCCTGTAGAGTGATTGGTGATAAAGCGAACCGGATCTATCTTTTCCTGAGTTGCTCCTGCTGTGATAAGCACGCGCTTTCCAGCCATATCCTTTTCACAGGCGATAGTCCTCATGATGTACTTAAACAAAGTCTCAGGCTCCGGCATTTTTCCCGCACCTGTATCACCGCATGCAAGATATCCTTCAGCCGGCTCGATGATCTCGAATCCATAATTTGCAAGTTTTTTAAGATTGTCCTGCACTATGCGGTTTTCAAACATATTAGTGTTCATAGCCGGCGAAACAAGCTTTGGGCATTTTGCCGCAAGTATCGTGGTCGTGAGCATATCATCCGCTATGCCGCTTGCCATCTTGCCGATCACATTGGCTGAGGCCGGTGCAACCATAAATATATCTGCCCGTTTTGCCAGTGCCACATGCTCCACATTGAACTGGAAATTTCTGTCGAATGTATCCACAAGACATTTGTTTCCGGTCAGGGTCTCAAAGGTGATCGGGTTTATGAAATTGGTCGCATTGTGGGTCATTATGACATTGACATCAGCATGCTGTTTTACAAGCATGCTCGCCAGACTTGCTATCTTATAAGCCGCGATACTGCCTGTTACTCCCAATACTACAGTTTTTCCTTTTAACATGATCTATCTCCATCTTTTTTAATATACTGTACGCATATTCTATAATTAACGTAACTGTTCAGTACCTTCACAGTTGCGAGCCGCAAGCGCATTAGAATCAGCTTCGCTGATGGGCGCTTGCTCCTACATAATATACTTTTTCTTACGAAATATGCGGTACCGCATATTTCTGTACTGAATAGTTACTAATTAACATTAACTCTATCGTTATGTTTTCGATTACAAGTCGCAGGCTGCCTTATAGCCGTCTACTGACTTTGCGCTTCTTGCCGCATTTGCAATAGCCTTTGCCATGACATATGCGCTCACAGGTCCTACCAGATTGACATCTGCCTTTACGGCTCCGACTGATACCGCATAGATAGAATCACCATCTGCCATGGTATGTACAGGTCTTATTGCTCTACCGTAGCCGTTGTGAGCCATGGAAGCCACTTTATTGAGCGCTGTCTTTTCAAGTCCTGCATTTGTAATTATTGTACCAATTGTGGTATTTCCTGTAAACATATTCTGCATCTTTGCCGCTGCCTCAAAATATGCTGTCTCATCATCAAAAAGGTTTCCGGCCTCATCCAGGGCACCGGCTATCTTTTTGTCTGTATCTATATCATAGATATCTCCAAGCGCATTTACAGCAACCACAGCGCCTACTTTTAGATCTCCGATCTGTACTGCATATGCACCAATGCCACTTTTCATACTACGTTCTCTGCTTATGTATTTGCCGACTGTAGCGCCCATTCCGGCTCCGTAATTGCCCTGCGTAAAACGGTCATATGAGGCGTTCTCACAAGCCTCGTAGCCCATTTTGCCGTCCGGACGGGCATCCTTGTCACCGATAACCAGATCAAATATGCATGACTGTACCACGAGCGGAACCTTTGTGACTCCTACATCAAAACCGATGTCTCTCTCTTCGAGATATTTCATCACTCCGCCTGCTGCATCCAGACCAAAAGCCGATCCGCCCGAAAGAACCAGTCCGTGTATACCCTTTGCATCTGCCACTGGATTAAGAAGCGGTGTCTCGCGTGAAGCCGGCCCGCCTCCTCTTATATCGACTCCTGCCGGAGCCTGTTTGTCAAAAAGAAATACC
Source organism: bacterium (assembly GCA_963641405.1). Lineage (GTDB taxonomy): Bacteria > Bacillota > Clostridia > Lachnospirales > Lachnospiraceae > Roseburia. The sequence goes on from CAVICC010000011.1 coordinate 13,959, forward strand.
GTACATCCGGTTATTCCTTTTTCATCCTCTGCATGACCGATCTTAAATCCGCCAATGTCCATTATATCTATTTCATTCATAACAATCTCCTTTATCCATACTTTATTTTTAAGGGCGGACTTCAAGAAAGCCCGCCCTGCATACAATTTTACAATAACATTTTTCTTATAAACTTTAATTTAATCTATTTTGCTGCGATAGGCTTTATCGTATTGAGTGCAAGACCTACAAGATATACGATGATAGCTGCAACAATCGCCTCGATAACACCGTTGAAACTGATGACTCCGCCTATGATACCGAGCACTGCATTTCCTGCAACACCGATTGCATCGGCATATGCGTTTTTGTAAAGGACAAATATGCCGCCCATTACAAGGATAGTATTTGTCATGGCTCCTGTTACACCGGCATATACAAAAGGTATAACGCGGACTCCCTTTTTTACTAGTACAAACTCAATAACTGCAAATACAACTGCTCCTACTGCAATACCGATTCCTGCACATGCCGCTGTTGACATTTTCTCAACAAGTCTGCCGATGAATGCATATATTCCGAATGCAAGGAATACTGCCATTACGGCATTGAGTACTGTGCCACATAGGTTTTTCTTCTCAGATGCAAGAAGCTTTTTGATGCCTATGTATACAAAATAAGGTACAACACCTACTAAGATTCTTGGAACAAATGCTATAAATAAACTCTTGAATATACCCGATGTACCTACCATGGATGCTGCAAGCACCGGTGAAAATACAAAGGATGAAAGAGTTCCTCCTGCTATTGTAGCTTTTAAACAACTGGTAAATCCGAAGACAAATCCAAGGAACGCGCCCTTTTTAGGTCCGCAAAATAATGCTCCGAGGATAACCGGAATGTGAATGATTGTGGCATTAATAATGCCGAGTGGGATATACCCAAGTGGTGTGAATGCCATGATAATGATAATGGCTGTGAATAAACCTGTAAGAACAAGTTCGTTAGTTTTTGTATTGCGCATTGCTTTTTCCTCCTTTTTGGTCAGAGCCATTTATGGTCTCTTCCTAAGCTTGCAAGTGCAAAATTGTATGGTTGCTAGGTTCTCATACAAGTAACCTGCGTTTCTTTATAATACCACCATGCGATAGGCGTGTAAAGTGATTTTTTGTTATTTTTTTAACAATTTACTATGCGAAGCTAGTAAATTAGTGGATTTCTCATAAATGAATAATAAAACCCCCGGCAAATTGAACCGGGGGATAATTTTATTCTACTGTAACTGATTTTGCAAGGTTACGTGGCTGGTCAGGGTTTAAGCCCTTTCCTGTAGATGTATAATAAGCGATAAGCTGGAATATTACGACCGACTCGAATATCGCAAACTCATCTGACGTCTCAGGTAGATTGATATGGACATCGCAGATTGATTTGTCTGTGATCTCTTTATCCTTGCTAAGAAGAATAACATAAGCTCCTCTTGCCTTTACCTCACGGATATTTGAGATAACCTTGCTGTATACATGGCTCTGTGTAGCAACTGCTATAACGGGAACTCCCTCACTGATAAGTGCGATAGTTCCATGCTTAAGTTCTCCTGCTGCATAGGCCTCAGCGTGAATATATGAAATTTCTTTGAGTTTGAGTGCACCTTCCATACAAAGTGTATAGTCAAGTCCACGTCCGATGAAAAATGCGTTTGTAGCATTAGTCATTCTCTTTGTAAGCTGCTCGATATCTGGTGCCTGTGTAATAACTGACTCGATGAGGTTTGGAACCTCCTGAAGGTTTTCTATAAACGCTTTTGCATCAGCCTCTGTCATCTTGCCTGATACAAGACCTAGCTTGCAGCCTAACAGATAAAAGCTTGCAGCCTGTACTGTGTAAGCCTTTGTACTTGCAACTGCAATCTCAGGACCTGCATGTGTGTAAAGCACATAGTTGCTCTCTCTTGCAATCGAAGAACCCTTTACGTTTACGATAGAAAGAGTCTTTTTTGTGTATTTATTCGCAAGACGGAGTGCCTCTAAAGTATCGATAGTCTCACCTGACTGCGATACGAAAATGACCATTGATTTGTCTGTGATAACAGGCTGCTCATATCTAAATTCTGATGCAATTGCAACAGTTACAGGAATATGAAGACGGTTCTGGATCATTGTCTTTCCGACCATTCCTGCATACATAGCTGTACCACAGGCTACAACCGTGATATCGTTTACATCCTCAAAGAATGAATCAGGTATTCCATCCTCTGAAAAATCAGGCAGGGAATCTTTGATTCTTGGAGTGATAGTCTTTGTGATAGCTGCCGGCTGCTCATGGATCTCCTTGATCATGAAATGTGGATATCCATCTTTCTGAGCTGCTGTTACATCCCAATTTACCTCAAGATACTCTGGCTTGACAGTCTTTCCATCAAGATCTTCGATTTCTATTCCGTCTGCTGTCATGGTCATGATCGCGTACTCAGGCACGATAAAATAACGCTTTGAGTATTTGATGAATGCTGTAAGGTCTGATGCGATAAAAGCACCGTCATCACAGTATGTTGCAACCATCGGGCTTACGTTTCTGATAGCAAATATCTTTCCCGGCTGATCCTTGAACATTACGCAGAATGCGAAGGAACCAGTGATCTCCTTTACAGCCTTTTTAAGGGTAGCTTTTGGATCTCCGTCATAGAGCTTGTTGATAAGTGCTGCTGCAACTTCTGTATCTGTCTCTGATATAAGAGAATCTGCAAGATCAAATTTGTTTACGATCTCGTGATAGTTCTCGATGATACCATTGTGGATGAGTGCAACATTTCCAACCTTGTGAGGATGAGCGTTGGCATTTGTAACTCCACCGTGTGTTGCCCATCTTGTATGTCCGATTCCGCAAGTTGAATTGTTGTCATCATCGCAGATAGCGAGAAGATCCTTTACCTTTCCAACGGTCTTGCGGATAGAAATCTTGCCTGTATCCTTGAAATATGCGATACCTGCACTATCGTATCCACGATACTCTAACGCTGCGAGTCCTTCCGTTAAAATCTTCTGTGCCTCTAAACGACCTGTAAATCCTATAATTCCACACATAGTGTTAGATCTCCTTTTCAATATATAATTTTAAATGTACATGATATTCTATGGTTCTTCCGCTTTGTTTTGATGTCTCCATCATATTTGGCTCGAGATACGCATCCATATATACGTTCAGGCATCCGCCGAAAATTCGATAACCCGAAACCTCGTTAACCGGCATATTTTTTCGTACCTACCGGTGCATGGCGCTAAAGTTCTTAACTTTTCGAAATCCGATTCCTCCATTTCATCGGACGGTGTTATTCTAACATAATGCTAAAGTACCTACAACAGTCAAATGTACTGAAATTTTCATAAATGTTAGGGTAAATATATAATATGCGACTAGTAAAATATCCGAACAGAATCTATTGATTCCATTCGGATATTTTTATCTCTTATTATTTTACAACTACCTATTAATCTTCAAACCCACTGATTACTTCATCATCTGGAAGATATTCCCATGTACTGTCTGTAATTTTTACTGTAAGAGTTCCATCGCTGTCTCTATAAATAACGCCTTGCAGCTCATTCTCACTAGGATCCTGAACAGTGAACGTCATCTTGTGATCGGCGAATGTACCAACACCATCCTCAAGGCTGCAAAGTCTTGTAATATTTATATCTACCGAATATGTACCGTCACTGTTTTGTGCTATAACAAGAGTACTTCCATCATCACTTTTTGTATGTTCTCCAATAAAATAATCGTTTAATTCACTGCTGCTGTCTGCATCAGCATCATCTGTTGCATCGTCCTGAAGTGAAACATATACAGCCTCTGCATATGCCTGTATGTCCATGCCATCTAAATCTTTTCCGGTAGCAGAAAGTGAATATGTGATACCAGTTACAACATCATACCAGTTTACCATCTGCACAGAATCCTCATCATCTTCGGCCGCATGTGAATAGTAAATAGCGTCCCTGTTTGAGACAGTGCCCTTTTCCTCTGTCATTCCTTTATAATTTAGTCCAGAAATATCTGTCAATTCGTCAGCACTCTGCGCTCTGTACACCCATTTCGCACTGTCAAGCTCATAGCTTACCTGTGCTAGATTATCCTCTTTCATATAGCTGTATAACACATTTGTTGCTCCATCCGGTGCACTAAGCTCAATTCCAGTTGCCTCAGCTAAGCCATCCTTGTCAGTGTCCACCCATGGATTAGACACTCCAGCATTTTTTTCTTCTGTCTCGCTTTCTTTTGATGCTGCCTTTGATGTATTATTGCTGTTTGAAGCTCCACATCCCACAATCGCAGCTGCACATATTGTTGTAAGCATTAATCCTAGAACTATTTTCTTTTTCATTATGATTTTCTCCTTGTTACTGTTCTGTACTAAATTGTTATTATTTTACTTTGGTCCATTTTATCACACTAAGATGACAATATAAACTATTTTATCTTTTTCCTCTTAATCAAGTGACATTTGCATAACGATCGGATTATGGTCCGAATTCTTAAATCCAAGATCAAGTGTCTTTACGCTTTCCACTGACAGATTATCAGATAGTATAAATCCATCGATCATATAGTACTGGAATTTGTCAGGCGAAGCATCATTTCCCTTTAACGGACGATCAAGCGAACGACAGGATGGTGTACTATTGTCTGTCACAAATGACAAGCTATCATCAAATTCATCTGTATCTATCGATCCAGGTGTCCATACCTCATCATTTATTATAGGATATGCGCTGTTGTCATAATTGGAAAATTCCTGATTGAAATCTCCTCCAGCTATTACATAATTTCCTTTATCAGCTTCTTCCTCAAGGAGTGCCTTAAGCTGTGCTGTCTGCGCTGCTTTTCCCTCTCCGTCATCATATGCCTCAAGGTGCAGATTTACAAGCACAAGTTCCTTGTCACTGCCCTCTATAGGCACACGGCTAACCATAAGACATCTTTTCAAATTGCACAGCCTCATCGGATAACTAAACGGACATGGCAATGCGATACGTTTACAGTCAGTTATCTCAAATTTTGACAATGTGACCAATCCACAATCTACTTTTCCTATTGTTGGAAGAGGATATGGAACGTAAAGTGTCTTATAATTTTCTGTAAATGAACTGCTATAGCCTGTCAGGTTTTCAGTAAACGTTTCAAGCTCATTTATGTAATGCGAGCGTTTAGAGTCGACATCAACCTCCTGCATGAATACAACATCAGGATCAGATTCTTTTATCTGTGCTGATATAGCTGTCAGATTTTCCTGTACAGTCTCCTTATTAGAGCTGCTTACACTTTTACCTCCATCCATAAAAAAGTCAGCTGTCTCCCCGAGTGCACCATAACCTGTATTCCATGTCATGATCTTTATGCTATCACCTTGTGCTATCGCCTTTGTACCGGTCTTATCACTGTCAGACTCATCCGCAGCCACTACGGAAACATCCTCCACATCATCAGGCCTGAATTCTGTTATTGTAAGCACTGCAAAGAAAATTATCACAACAGCCAATACAAATACAACCGCACCTCCAAATACCTTAAGTGTCTTTTTTACCTTCTTGTTCATATGTATACCCCCATTTTTCGCGTGTAGATTTGCACGCTTCATACCTTTATTTTACCTTTAGTATACAATAAAAAATGGCGCATGCAAAGTGGAATGCATGCGCCCAAATGGAATGATGTATAATTTTTATATATATTTTAACGCGTCAGGTTCAAAATGGGGTTGACCTTTCGCACCAAAATAACATATTAGGATATTAAATATTAGATTATTCGTAACTATTCAGTACAGAAATATGCGGTACCGCATATTTCGTAAGAAAAAGTATATTATGTAGGAGCAAGCGCCCATCAGCGAAGCTGATTCTAATGCGCTTGCGGCTCGCAACTGTGAAGGTACTGAACAGTTACGAAAATTTAGTGATTTAATAGGCATGATGTCAGCAGGTAAGGAGGCGATAATATGGGAGTTTCCACAAAAAGAGACGATTATATTTCATGGGATGAGTATTTTATGGGAATAGCAATGCTCTCAGGCATGCGCTCAAAAGACCCAAATACCCAGGTAGGAGCGTGCATCGTAGATCCGGAGCACAAGATACTTTCCATGGGGTACAACGGTTTTCCACTCGGCTGCTCAGATGATGAATTTACATGGGCGAGAGAGGGCGAGGATAACAAATATTTTTATTCCACCCACAGTGAGCTCAATGCCATACTCAATTACAGGGGCGGCAGTCTCGAGGGAGCGACCATATATGTCACGCTTTTCCCTTGCAATGAGTGTGCAAAAGCTATCATACAGTCTGGCATAAAGGAAGTGGTTTATGACAGCGACAAATACGATGGTACACCGGGAGTACTCGCATCCAAAAAGATGCTTCGCGCAGCAGGTGTTGCGCTTCGCAGATATGAGCATACAAACCGTAAAGTTGCGCTTACGTTATAGTTTTAAATGCACTACATGGACTATTCTTTTTGTAGACAAAGAAATTAAAAATGGTATAATAATACGTATATGAGACAAGATAATAAGAAAGAGATCATGAACGCACTTATCATGGTATTCCAGTTTGGGATCAATATGATAGTGCCTATATTTATCTGCACTATGCTGGGCGTGTGGATCGGCGATAAAATAGGTGCCAAATGGGTTATGGTACCTCTGTTTTTCATGGGGGCATTGGCTGGCGCAAATAATATATACCGCATGGTCAGGAGGTTTTTAAAATCAGAGAAGGATGCTAAAAAGAATAAATGATGCATTGCCGGGACTTGTATTTGGGATTGTTTTTTACGGTATTGTTGTGCAGCTTATTGGGGTATGGTTTGTCACAGACAAAATAGCATATTCTATTGGCTTATGGTATGGGATAGCGATAGCTGTTGGTATGGCTATCAATATTGCCACAGTCATATATGACGCGACTGTTGTATATGAACAAAAGGACGCCAATCGCAGGATCGTAGCAAAATCACTTTTAAGGTATATTTTTGTTGCGGTCCTGTTATTTATATTGGGATTATTTAATTTTGGAAATCTGATAATGGCTTTTGTGGGTTTGCTGGGATTAAAGATATCAGCGTATCTGCAGCCTTTGTTTATGAAGGTGACAGGCAGATTTTCAGGGAGAAGTGATGCATCTTCCGACAATAAAATAATTAAAACTGAATAAGGGGGAGGTGATAATGTGAATCAGGCGATTTTACTGGAAAGTAACGCAGATAGTATCGACTTTATGATCCATGGTATTTTTTCATTCAGGATATTCGGTCAGGAAGTCTGGATTACCACATCACATGCCTGTATCCTCATAGTGATGGTTCTTATGATCATATTCGCTATAGTGGCAAACAGGAAGCTAAAAAAAGCAAAAGATGTACCAGACGGATTTCAGAATATCATCGAGCTTATCGTAGAGATGCTCGACAATATGGTTGGTGGAACCATGGGAAAATGGGCTCCGAGATTTGTAAACTACATCAGCACGATATTTATATTTATACTGATGAGTAACATATCAGGATTGTTCGGTCTCAGGCCGCCGACAGCTGATTACGGAACCACATTAGCGCTGGCGCTTATTACATTTTTCATGATCAGATTCAATAAGGCTAAGCATCAAAGCGCGAAAGACATCTGGACAGGTATGTGTTCACCACTGCCGCCATGGCTGCCTATATGGGCACCAATCAACATTATCAGTGAAATTGCAGTTCCAATCTCATTATCATTGCGTTTATTTGCAAATGTATTGTCAGGAACTGTCATCATGGCACTGGTATATGGTCTGCTAAGGTTCATTGCCCTGGCATGGCCGTCAGTATTACATGTATATTTTGATCTGTTCTCAGGAGCGATCCAGACATACGTATTCTGTATGCTGACAATGACATACGTTACACAGGCGTGTGAGACGGATGAGTAAAAATTATCAAATGTATTTTAGGAGGATTCAATTATGGATATTAACGGACAGGATTTAATCAGAGCATGTTCAGCAATAGGCGCAGGACTGGCAGTTATAGCTGGTATCGGACCTGGTGTTGGACAGGGTATCGCAGCTGGACATGGTGCAGCAGCAGTTGGACGTAACCCGGGAGCAAAGGGCGATATCATGTCAACAATGCTTTTAGGACAGGCTGTTGCAGAGACAACAGGTCTTTATGGTCTTGTAATTGCATTACTTTTACTTTTCGTACATCCACTTGGATAAAAATATGCAGTTCACCGGAGCATCAAATGCATCATGGTGACAAAACAGGCGGAAAGGAGAGTAGAAATTGTTAGCACAGGAATATACATTTTTGTTTAATCTGGATGCTCAGTTACTCTTTGACACAGCGCTTTTAGCAATAGCGGTATTTTTCCTTTTCATGCTGATGTCATATCTGCTTTTCAACCCTGCCAGAAAGTTCTTAAAGGACAGACAGGACAGGATAGAGAACGATATAAACACAGCCATAGAGGACAAGGAAAGTGCAGCCGCACTCAAGGCTGAGTACGAGGGAAAGCTCAAGGATATTGATAAAGAGGCCGAAGCTATTCTCTCAGAGGCGAGACAGAAGGCACTGAAAAACCAGAACAAGATTGTGGATGATGCAAAAGAAGAAGCTTCACGCATCATAAAAAGAGCTCAGGAAGAAGCCGAGCTTGAGAAGAAACATGCTATGGATGATATGAAGCAGGAGATGATACAGATAGCATCCCTTATGGCGCAGAAGGTTGTCGCAGCTTCTATCACCACGGATATTCAGGATACACTTGTTGAAGAGACACTTAAAGAAATGGGAGAGTCAACATGGCTAAGCTAGTATCTAAGACATACGGTGATGCATTGTTTGAGGCGGCCCTTGAGGACAACAAGCTTGATTCCATGTCAGAGGAGGTCAGAGCAGTATCTGCTGTTATTGCAGCCAATGAGGACCTCTCAAAGCTGATGGATCATCCGCAGATAGTAAAAGAAGAAAAGGTCAGAATCATCGAAGAGATATTTGGGGGAAGAGTTTCAGCGGAGCTGGTAGGACTCATGCGAATGATAATCGAGAAAAATCATTACAAAGAGCTTACCAAAGTCTTCGACTACTTTCTTGACAGAGTCAAGGAGTACAAAAATATTGGAACGGCATATGTCACATCTGCCAGTGAGCTGTCACAGGAGCAGAAGGATGCCGTATTGAAACGACTTCTTGACACCACAAAATATGTGGAATTTGAGATGCATTTTGATGTGGATGCCGCGCTGATAGGCGGTATGAAGATCAGGATTGGGGACAGAGTAGTGGACTCAAGCATCAAAAACAAGCTTGAAAAGCTTACCCGTGACCTGACAAAAATACAATTGAAAGTAGGTGAATGCGCTCCATGAATCTAAAGCCGGAGGAAATCAGCTCAGTTATCAAGGAGCAGATTAAACGATACGCTTCCCAGCTCGAAGTCGCTGATGTAGGTACAGTCATTCAGGTGGCAGACGGAATTGCACGTATTCATGGTCTTGAGAATGCGATGCAGGGAGAACTTCTGGAATTTCCAGGGGAAGTATATGGAATGGTATTAAACCTCGAGGAAGACAATGTGGGTGCCGTTTTACTCGGCTCACAGCGCAATATCAACGAGGGAGATACAGTAAAGACAACAGGACGAGTAGTAGAGGTGTCTGTCGGTGACGCAATGCTTGGACGAGTAGTAAACGCACTCGGACAGCCGATCGACGGAAAAGGACCTATACAGTCAGATAAATATCGTCAGATAGAGAGAGTTGCATCAGGAGTTATTTCCAGAAAGTCAGTAGATACCCCACTCCAGACAGGTATCAAGGCTATCGACTCAATGGTTCCTATCGGACGTGGCCAGCGAGAGCTTATTATCGGAGACAGACAGACCGGAAAGACAGCCATTGCTATAGATACCATCATCAACCAGAAAGGTCAGGGTGTTAAATGTATCTATGTTGCCATCGGACAGAAGGCATCTACGGTTGCATCCATTGTAAATGAGTTAGAGGAGTTCGGAGCAATGAGCTATACGACAGTTGTAGCAGCCACAGCTTCAGAGCTTGCGCCATTGCAGTATATCGCTCCATATTCAGGATGCGCCATCGGTGAGGAATGGATGGAAAACGGAGAGGATGTACTGATCGTATATGACGATCTCAGTAAACACGCAGCTGCATACCGTACACTTTCACTCCTGCTCAAACGAGCACCGGGACGAGAGGCTTATCCGGGAGATGTATTCTATCTCCATTCAAGACTGCTTGAGAGAGCAGCCAGATTGTCAGACAAGCTCGGAGGAGGCTCACTTACGGCACTTCCGATCATCGAGACACAGGCAGGCGATGTATCAGCATACATCCCGACAAACGTTATCTCGATCACAGACGGTCAGATATATCTCGAGACAGAGATGTTCAACGCAGGTTTCAGACCAGCCATAAATGCCGGACTTTCGGTATCACGAGTTGGAGGATCTGCACAGATAAAGGCAATGAAAAAGATCGCAGCACCTATCCGAGTAGAGCTTGCACAGTACAGAGAGCTTGCGGCATTCTCTCAGTTTGGATCAGAGCTGGATGCAAGCACAGCAGAGCAGCTTGCACAGGGCGCGCGTATCAAGGAGATCTTAAAGCAGCCGCAGTATAAGCCGATGCCTGTAGAAAAACAGGTTATCATCATCTATGCAGCGACTAAGAAATACCTTCTCGATATCAAAATCGAGGATATATTACGCTTCGAGACAGAACTGTTTGATTTCATCGACACCAAATATCCTGAGATCCCTGAGGCTATCAGAGAGACAAAGGTAATGGACGAGGAGACAGAGAGCAAGCTCGTAAAAGCTATCGAAGAATGCAAAAAGCAGTTTCGTTAAACGGTAAATTAGTAGAAGGCAGGTGGTAAAATGGCTTCGATGCGAGACATAAAGCGCAGAAAAAGCAGTATTACAAGTACTCAGCAGATCACAAAAGCCATGAAGCTCGTTTCTACCGTTAAGCTGCAGAAGGCAAGAGCACATGCGGAGGCAACAGATCCGTATTTCAACTATATGTACAAGACAGTCAGTTCAATGCTGGCAAAGAGTGGCAATATAGAGCATCCATACTTAAAAGCGGGGAATTCGCCAAAGAAAGCGGTGGTTGTCATTACATCAAACCGTGGACTTGCAGGTGGATACAACAGCAATATAGTAAAGCTTATCACGCATGGAGATTTTAAAAAAGAGGATCTTGACATATATGCTGTGGGAGCAAAGGGTGAAGAGATATTGTCATCAAAGGGCTACAATATAGTTGAGAGTGCATCAGAGATGATGGAAAATCCTACCTATGAGGATGCGGCAGTGCTGTGTAAAAAGGTACTTGCGGCATTTGCAGACGGACAGGTGGGAGAAATATATCTTGCATATACTCATTTCAAGAATACGGTCACGCAGGAGGCAAAGCTTATAAAGCTTTTACCTGTCGAGATCGATGTAGATGAGACTGTGCAGGAGGAGTCCAACATACTCATGAATTTTGAACCTAATCCGGAGGAGGCTTTGGAGCTTATCATTCCAAAATACGTGACAAGTCTTTTCTACGGAGCGCTGGTGGAGTCATTTGCCAGTGAAAATGGGGCCAGAATGCAGGCAATGGATTCTGCTACGAGCAATGCAGAGGATATGATCAGTGATCTGACACTGAAATATAACAGAGCGCGTCAGGGCTCGATTACTCAGGAGCTTACCGAGATAATCGCAGGAGCAAACGCGATCGAATGATGCACAAGGTTAATATATCAGAGTGTATCGTAAATGGCAGGCAAAGGACTTATCATACTGTCATAGATAAATTAATTTAGAAGGAGAAAATATAAATGGCAGATAGAAATGTAGGCAAAATCACACAGATTATCAGTGCCGTTCTGGATATTAAGTTTTCAGAAGGTAATCTGCCTGAGATAAACGATGCGATCGAAGTACCGCTTAAGAATGGCGGTAAGCTTATCGTTGAGGTTGCACAGCATCTGGGTGACGATACTGTAAGATGTATTGCCATGGGACCTACAGACGGACTTGTCCGTGGAATGGATGCTATTGCAACGGGAGCCCCTATTTCTGTTCCAGTTGGGGAGAATACACTTGGCAGGATGTTCAATGTATTAGGAGATCCTATTGATGAGGTGGAGCCGCCTCAGACAGAGGAGAAATGGGCTATACACAGACCTGCACCATCATTTGAGGAGCAGGCAACATCACAGGAAATGCTTGAGACAGGAATAAAGGTCGTAGATCTGCTCTGCCCGTATCAGAAGGGTGGAAAGATCGGACTCTTCGGTGGTGCCGGAGTAGGAAAGACCGTACTGATCCAGGAGCTTATTCACAATATCGCTACACAGCACGGTGGATATTCAGTATTTACAGGTGTAGGAGAGCGTACCCGTGAGGGAAACGATCTCTACTATGAGATGAAGGAATCAGGAGTTATAGACAAGACTACCATGGTTTTCGGACAGATGAACGAGCCACCGGGAGCCAGAATGAGAGTTGCTCTTGCCGGACTTACCATGGCTGAATATTTCCGAGACAGAGGTGGAAAGGATGTGCTTCTCTTCGTAGACAATATCTTTCGTTTCACACAGGCAGGATCAGAGGTATCCGCGCTTCTTGGACGTATGCCTTCAGCCGTTGGATATCAGCCGACATTACAGACTGAGATGGGTGCGCTTCAGGAGCGAATCACATCTACCAAGAACGGATCTATCACATCTGTACAGGCTGTATATGTACCTGCCGATGACCTTACAGATCCTGCACCAGCTACGACATTCGCGCATCTCGATGCCACAACAGTATTGGAGAGATCGATCGCAGAGCTTGGTATTTACCCGGCAGTAGATCCGCTGGCATCTACATCACGTATCCTTGATCCACGTATCGTAGGACAGGAGCATTTTGAGGTAGCACATGCTGTTCAGGAGATACTTCAGAAGTACAAAGAGTTACAGGATATCATCGCTATCCTCGGTATGGACGAGCTTTCAGAGGATGACAAGCTGGTAGTAAGCCGTGCACGTAAGGTGCAGCGTTTCCTTTCACAGCCATTCTTCGTAGCCGGACAGTTTACAGGTCTCGAGGGTAAATATGTACCTATTGCTGAGACTATACGAGGCTTCAAGGAGATACTGGAAGGAAAGCATGACGATGTACCGGAAGGATACTTCCTCAACGTCGGAAGCATTGATGAAGTCCGTGCTAAGATGCAGTAATGAGAGGTGACTTCATATGGCAGATAATATTTTTGACATAGAGATAATCACACCGGATCGTGTATTCTACAAGGGAGAGACAGATTTTCTTGAGTTCAATACGCAAAACGGACAGATCGGTGTATACAAAAACCATATACCGCTGACAACGGTTTTAGCACCGGGAATAGTGACTATTCACAACGGAGACGAGGAAAAGGTCGCTGCGATCCATTCAGGTTTTGCGGAGATACTCGGAGATAAAGTCACATTTCTTGCAGAACTGGCAGAGTGGCCAGATGAGATCGATGTTGACCGTGCAGAGGCTGCAAAAGAGCGCGCTGAGAATCGACTGGCAAATCATACGGCAGACATTGATGTAAAGCGGGCTGAGTTTGCACTCAGAAAGGCCCTTATTAGAATTGATGTGGCACATCATGTATAAAATAATGGTTTAGGTTACTATATGAATATGATCCCGGAATCCGCATGTGAGCGGATTTCCGGGGTTTTTAGTATATGCAGGGATACATTTACTTGTGTTCTATCAGAAAAGACGAAAGTGCATATTTATGTGGAGAATAGCAGGATATTCTATGGATAATTTCTGTAAAATATGCTTTAATAGAAATATATTGGTAATTATACGTTTGTGAAGGTACTGAACCGTTAAGTATATTATAAGTAAGGAGATGAAAGCAAATCACGGCTATGAATAATATAAAAGAAAACAAAGCGGCCACCGGAAATAGTGTTGATTTGAAAATGGAAGAGATAACAGAAATATCCGTATCACCGCAGATCGTCATTCCTGAGGAGAGCGAGCGTATCCAGAGAGCTGAGTGGATACATGAGCAGGTAAAACTTCAGCGCAAGATGGAGGATGAAGCCTGGGAGAAGATCATGGAGGAGCAGAAGCTGCTCACAGAGCGCAGGCGTTCAATAGACGAGGATATAGACCGAAACCGTGAGCTGAAAAGATACCATGAGGGCTGTATGGAGGATATCACCGATCAGGTGTATTCGCTTCATGGCATATCAGTGGATAAGCTTGAGGGTATAAAAGAGTACAAAAATGCCCTTTTCAGAGGAGAAGCACTCATAGTATTTGGTATATCTGTGATCATGGCTGCGCTGGCGGCATATGCATATGGTGCGACATCACAGCTATGCCTGTTTATGCTTATGTGCATAGGTGCAGAGGGAGCACTTCTGTCCAGACAACGCAGGAGTGTGCTGTATTTTGTACCGCTGTTTCTCATCGCAGCAGAGATGATTGGATACAAACTGTACCTACAGTATTTCGAGTATATGACTATGGTAGGGGAGGCTATTGCGCTATTACTTGTTATAGCAGGCACAATAGGCTACTTCACACAGAACCCATACCGCAAGGACAGAAAAAATATCCGAGCTGCAAAATCAGACCTCAAGGAATTACACAAAGTAGCAAGAAAGAGCGTAAAGAAAAATCAGAAGAGCCGTATAAAGAATGAGGCAAAGGAAGCAAAGCTCGAGGCAAAACAGGCTAAGAGAGAAGCGAAAGCAACCATAAAAGAACAAAAACGACAGAACAAGCTGGCGAAAAAAAAGGCAAAATATGAGCTGAAAGAGAAAAAACGTCAGCAGAAAAGTGAAAGAGTAGAGCTAAAGCATGAGCTGAAAAAGAGTCAGCTTATGGATAAGGTGAGAAAATTTACTCCAAAAGCAGAAAAGGTAAATATAAATAGTGAAACTGACAATATGAATACAGAAGTGACTGAGTTGGAAAACAAGGTCAAAGATGATGTAGTTAGTGATGCTGTGGATCATGCAAATAACATCATCGAAATAGATCGCAAGGTGAATTAGAGCTGTTCTATGTATTTTAATAATATTCAGCCCTTCACAGTTATTCGCAAAATCGCACGTTGACACGTGCTTTACCGCTGTTACACAGCTAATTTTGCTCATATGTGGGGCGGTGACTCTATTCGAGCCACCTTGAAAATAATAAAACCCGCTACTTACATGCAAGCATGACGTATCAGTTTTTATTATTTTCGGGGCTGAATAGTTACACTTGAGCTATAAATTGCTGGGCATTTTTTATTATAAATTTATAGTAGGAGGTAATCGTTATGCAGATTACAGACAAAAAAGGTGTGAAGATCACACCGGAAATGATTGGATTATTCTTTGAGGACATCAACTTTGCAGCAGACGGAGGCCTGTATGCGGAGATGATCGAGAACCGTTCATTTGAGGCGAAGGAGGGATTTGGCACTCCGGGTAATTTTTACTCAGTGGACGACAATGGATATGCGTGGGAGCCATATGCAGCAGACGGACAGGCGAAGCCGCGTATGCAGTATATCATGGGAACACCTCTTTCGGAGGTCAATCCACACTATCTGAGATTTACTGCCACAGAGGCAGGACAAGGATTTTCCAATAAAGCATATGACGGTATCAGACTGCACAAGGGCATGAAATACAATGTATCATTTTATGCCAGATGCGTAGATTATGCGGGCAGTGATTTTGTGATATCAGTCAATAAGGACGGAAAAACATACGCAAAGACAACTGTTGAAGCTGTAAAAGCCATACCTTATGTACCGTTCTCAGATCTAAAGATTGAAATGGAGCAAAAAGATCCGGTTATGAGCGCACAGATGGAGAAGCTGAAAAAGCTGGACACAGACAAAATGTGCCGCTGCAATGACTGGATCAAATATGAGGCAGTACTGACAGCCGATGATGATGTCGCAGGTGCTGAGTTTACAATAGCACTGGATGGAGCAGGAGTCATCGAATTTGACCTCATATCAATGATACCTGAGGATGCCGTAAAAGGAATTTTCAGACGCGATCTGTATGAGGCACTGGCAGCCATAAAGCCGGGATTTATCAGGTTTCCGGGTGGCTGTATCGTAGAGGGCATAAGCCTTGAGAACAGATACCGCTGGAAGAGAACAGTAGGAGAATTAAAAGACAGAAAGTATATTCCTAATCTTTGGGCATTTGATGATGACAGATCAAAAACCGGATGGGATGTAAAACGTCCTGACTCCCATTATGGACAGTCCTTTGGAATAGGCTTTTACGAGTATTTCCTGCTTTGCGAACTGCTCGGAGCAAAAGCACTTCCGGTACTTGGAATAGGGGTGGCATGCCAGTTCAGGTCTACACAGTTAGTGGCATCTGACAGCGATGAATTTGATGAGTATGTGCAGGATGCACTTGATCTGATTGAGTTTGCCAACGGACCGGTAAACAGCAAGTGGGGCGCGCTCCGTGCAAAGATGGGACATCCTGAGAGTTTCGGACTGGACATGATATCAGTAGGAAATGAGCAGTGGGAGTCACAGTATGTGGATCTCTACAAGCGTCATCAGATATTTGAGAAAGCTATCCACGAGAAATATCCTGATATGAGGATACTCGGAACAGCAGGGCCGTTCCTTGATTCGCCTATCACAGAGGATGCATGGAAATTCTACAACAACGAGTTTAAGACCAATCCAAACACCTGCTATGCCGTGGATGAGCACTATTATGTGAGTCCACAATGGATGTATGATCATGTAGACCACTATGATGATTATCCTAGAGATATCGCAGTTTTTGCAGGTGAATATGCGGCACACACCACAGACAAGCAGAACAATATGGAAAGTGCATTGGCAGAGGCTGCCCTGCTTACCGGAATAGAGAAAAATGCAGATGTTGTTAAACTGGCATCATATGCACCACTTTTCAACCGTATCGGACACAGCCAGTGGAAGCCGGATATGATATGGTTTGATGATGAAAAAGTATACCTGACACCGAACTATTACGTTCAGATGCTTTTTGCAAACCATGTGGGTGATGAGACAATTCCTATGAACGGTCAGGAGAAGGAACTGCGTAAGGACGGTATATATGTATCACTTTCACGCACACAGCAGGGAGAGACGATCCTTAAAGCTGCAAATGTAAATGACAGCGACTATACGCTGCCACTTACAGATGGTGAAGATGTTCCGTTAGAGGCAATAGGTCACGCCTGGATACTCGAGGGAACAGGAGAAATCCCTGAGGGAATGCCGGAGATCACCGATGTGCGCCAGACAAATGTGCAGATCATCGGAGATGTCACAATTCCGGCACAGAGCTTTATGGTGCTGCGTTTCTAATATTCCTTTTACATGAAGAGCTTCATATCCTGGATGATAAGTCTTTGGATATGGGCTCTTTTTTCATAAGGAAGAAATGAATTATCGAAATTTTATTCAATTAAAAGTATTAAAAAAGCAATTACTATGTCGGTTATACCATAGTAGTTGTTTTATTAATGTGTAAAAGAGTATACAAAATATATGAGGAGCTTGGTATATGAACTTACATAATAAAGTGCAACTTAAGTAAATCATACGGATTGATTATGCTTACAATCACCCGCATCTAATGGGCTGGAAAGCCCGTAAAATAAGGAAAGTTCAAGAAATCTCTCCTCAAATTTCGATTTGTTAAGGATTGGTTTAGATACTGATAAATATGCGCCTCAGTGGGAAAAATAGATAGCTACGGGATAGGTTTGCAGAATGTTAAAAATATGATGAATAAAATGAGCGGTGAGTGTATAATCAGTAATGATAATGTGAATTTTAAAATAATCTTGCTTTTTCCTAAGGCGTAGATTAGTAGTTACAGGAGCAAAAACAATGATATTTGAGACACACGCACACTATGATGATGATAGATTTAAAGAAGACCGCGATGCAACCATAAAAAGAGTATACGAAAGCGGGGTAAATCCCATAATAAATGTGGGAGCATCAATAAGTTCCACAAAAACAACCCTAGAGCTGGCGCGAAAATATGATTTCATTTACGCGGCAGTCGGAGTACACCCGAGCGATATATCCGATCTGAATGATGAGACATTTGCATGGCTTAAGGCGCAGACCGCATGGGAAAAGACGGTAGCAATAGGCGAGATCGGACTGGACTATTACTGGGATAAAGAGCCACAGGTGCAGGAAAATCGAAGATACTGGTTCAGACGGCAGCTTGAGCTGGCAAAGGAGACAGGACTTCCTGTTATCGTACATTCGCGCGATGCGGCAGAGGATACCATGGAGATCATGAGGAAAGCCGCAAAACAGGAGATACCGGGCGTAATACACTGCTATTCTTATTCACCGGAGATGGCGAAAGAGTACATAAAGCTGGGGTATTATATCGGAGTAGGTGGAGTAGTCACATTTAAAAATGCAAAAAAGCTTGTGGAAACGGTTTCACAGATACCGCTTGAGAGGATACTTCTCGAGACAGACTGCCCATATATGGCACCGGAACCGCATCGAGGTACGAGAAATGACTCTTCAAATATACCGTATGTTATCGCGAAAATAGCGGATATAAAGGGAGTATCACCGGAAGAGGTCGAAAATATAACAAGAAGCAATGCATTTTCGTTGTTTTCTAAAGTTTTACCTTGAAAACACTGGTAATGAGCGACTTGTAAATATATGCTGGTGTATGGTAAAATAAGACGATATAGGAAAGCTGGGTAACTATTCAGTATAAAACAGTTACGAAGCGGTTATAAAGGAGCATACACCATGGCAGTATTGGGAAATCCCAAGAAAACAATAGAGGTTCTGCAGAAATACAATTTCAATTTTCAGAAGAAATTCGGACAGAACTTTCTTATAGATACAAACATATTAGAGGAAATAATCGACGCAGCTGGCATAAACGAGGATGACATGATCCTTGAGATCGGACCGGGAATAGGCACTATGACACAGTATCTGTGTGAGTCAGCGCGTCAGGTTATCGCGGTTGAGATAGATACCAATCTAATTCCGATTTTGCAGGATACACTCAGCGAGTATGACAATGTAAAAGTCATAAATGAGGACATCTTAAAAGTGGACATCAATGCGCTTGCTGATGAATATAATAATGGTAAATCAATCAAAGTAGTGGCAAATCTGCCTTACTACATTACAACACCTATCATTATGGAGCTGTTTGAGAGCCATGTGCCGATCGACAGCATCACTATCATGGTGCAGAAAGAGGTGGCAGATAGGATGCAGGCAGGTCCGGGAAAAAAGGATTACGGTGCGCTGTCACTAGCCGTGCAGTATTATTCAAAGCCGGAGATCGTAGTAAATGTGCCGCCAAGCTGCTTTATGCCACAACCAAAGGTGGGAAGCTCTGTAATTTCATTGAAAAGGCACATTACACCTGTAGTTGATGTGGATGATGAAAAGCTTATGTTTAAAGTGATCAGGGCATCCTTTAACCAGCGCAGAAAGACGCTTGCCAACGGACTCAACAATTATGGCGGCATCAATCTGACAAAAGAGCAGATACAGGAGAGTATCGAGGAGCTCGGTGTGCCTGTAAATGTGCGAGGAGAGGCACTAAGTCTTGAGCAATTTGCAATACTTAGCAACATAATCGGCGCTAAGCTGTAAGAAGCTGCTAAGAGGGCTGTAATCATTGCTGGCCGTGTCAGCGTGTGAGCAGTCACATGTCAGAAAGAGGTGAGCTCATGGAGTTCGAAGAGTATAATGAACAAATAAAAGAGTGGGCTAATAGCGTTCTTGACAGCTATAGAAAGGACGCTGAGCTTACCATTAAATATTGCAATTATCTGATCGAATATGGTGATACAAATGACGATGCAAAGATACTGGGGTTTGCATACTATTATCTGGCAGGGACTTTGTACTGCCTGAATGATTGTGAAAATATATTTGATATAACTATAAAGGCAGTAGAAAATCTTGAAAAAGCTGGCGAGTGGCCGTTACTTGCAAGGGCATACAACATATTCGGAATTATCACACTCAGTCAGGGAAATATGCCGGTGGCATATGATTATTATCTGGCGGGGCTTAAGTACTGCGACAAATACGATCTTAAGGCAGAGCGCAGCATGATTAATATAAATTGCGGAGTGCTCAATTTTGAAGCAGGTAGATATCAGGAGGCGATGGAATATTTCGAGGAGGCACTCGATTATATTTTGTCGATGCCGGATGATCCGGTATACCACTCTAAAGTCATCACTACCTATGAGAATATCCTAATGTGTAAATCTGTGAGAAATGACTTTGATGGAATAGATGACATATTGGATACTCTGGAAAAAAATTATATGCCATATGCAGATTCAGTTGATTACATGGGTATGATGATAAGTAAGATATTTTATCTGCACAAAAGCAGACAGTTTGAGCTACGAGATGAGTGTATAGAAAAGATCGATGAGAATATTGATGAAAATCTTGTATTCATGGATTTGATAGAGGATTTCTTTATATATGCACAGGTGCTTTTCGAGAGCGACAAAACTGATAAATTCTGGCATCTGATCGATATCATGGAGCCTATGGTCAACGGAATGAAGGTCACCAGCAAGAAGATGGAGCTTCTCTCCCTAAAGATAAAATATTACCGCAAACACAGCATGAATGCAGAATATCTTAAGGCGGCTGGATTGTATTATGAGCTGTCGGAACGGACACGCAATGAATCGCGAGAAATGATAGGTGAAGTCATTGGTTTAAGAAACCGTTTTGAGAAGGTAAATACAGCAAAGAAAAAGATTGAGAAGCAAAATATAATATTGACAGAACAATCGGAGACGGACGTGCTTACTGGTATGGCTAACAGACGAAAGCTCAACATACAGGCTGATGAGATATTTAAAGAGGCATTTAAGAAGGGTCAACGTGTAGCCATAGAGATACTCGATGTGGATTACTTCAAGGAATATAATGATAATTACGGTCATCAGTCAGGAGATAAATGCCTTGTGGATATTGCAGACTGTATCAAAGAAGTTGCTGATGCCCATGGCGGATTTTGTGCGAGATATGGTGGCGATGAGTTTGTGATAATATATGAAGGAGTATCGTGTGATGAGGTAAGTAGCTACGAGGAAGAACTAAAGCAGAAGGTCATCTCCATGGCGATACCGCACAGATATTCCAAGGTACTTCCTATAGTGTCCATCTCGCAGGGGGCATTCTGCGATGTGCCGAGTGGCGCAAATAAAGTATGGGATTTTTTGCATATAGCTGACGACATACTCTATCAGATAAAAAAAGAGAGCAGAAATAGTTATGCGGTTGCGGACAAGAGTACATATCTGGGACGAAAGGATGTGCAGGTATAATGTCCGACAATTATACATATATTGTAAGATGCTCCGATGGCAGTCTGTATACAGGGTGGACGAATGACCTCAAAAAGAGGATTAAGGCCCATAATGACGGCAAAGGAGCAAAATATACCAAAACGAGAAGACCTGTCGAGCTGGTTTACTGTGAGCATTTTGCCACGAAAGAGGAGGCAATGAGTCGCGAGTATCATATCAAACAGCTCACACGTATACAGAAAATAGATTTGATAAAAAATAGTAAAAGTACTTTTATACAAGGTTATTGCAAAGAAGAACTTACTGAGAAGTCACGGAGGCATAAATATGCCTTGGGAGGTATCGTGCATGGAACAAGATAACAGGATGAAACACACCATAAAAGCCGCATGGGCGAAGGGGTTTTCAAATTTTCTGGCACTAGCAGGAGCTATTCTGCTAGTGTTTGTGTTATTCAGATTTGATTCGATAATGGCTCAGGTGATGCGTATATGCAACATATTGATGCCCATAATCATGGGAATAGCACTGGCATATCTTATAAATCCGGTCGTGGAATTTTATGAGAAAAAGCTGAATGCCACTCTGGGTGCTGCTATAGAAAAGAAAAAAGGTAAAAAACCTTCCATGAGAGGACTTTCGGTACTGATAAGTGTGTCCATAATAATAGCTATAATAGCATTTCTTATCATGCTGGTTGTTCCACAGCTTGTCAGCAATATCACAAATGCTGTAGTGTTATTTCCTGAGCAGATACAGGGCCTAGTCAAAAAAATAACAGAGCTTGCACGCAACAATGAGCAAGCAAAGCAGATTATTTCTGAATTTTATGAAGGCACCGTGACATATTTCACAAACTGGGTGAAAACTGAAATGCTCGGACAGGTTTCCGTTATAATAAATGGAATTGTGGGAATATTTGGAACAGCAATAAACTGTCTCGTGTCATTTATCGTAGCTATATATGTGCTGCTTGGCAAGAATACAGTTAAGCGTCAGGTTAAAAAGGTAACGAATGCATTTCTCACAGAACGTCAGTCACAGGTGATTTCAAGTATTCTAAAAGAAAGTGACAAAATATTCGGAGGATTTATAAGTGGAAAGATAATCGATTCGTTCATCATAGGAGTCATTTGCTTTGTATGTTGCCTGATAATGCGTATGCCGTACGTGGCACTCGTAAGTGTGATAGTCGGAGTAACTAACGTTATACCATTTTTCGGGCCATATATTGGAGCTATACCAAGTACAATACTCATAATGCTTGACAGTCCGTCGAAGGGTTTTGTATTTCTTATATTTGTTATTATATTACAGCAGGTAGATGGCAATATTATTGGACCGAAGATTCTTGGGGAATCTACAGGTCTTTCACCGTTTTGGGTTGTATTTGCGATCTTTCTTGGAAACGGACTGTTTGGAATAGTGGGACTTTTCATTGGGGTGCCACTCTGGGGAGTGGTTTATTACCTGATAAAGAGGTTTGTAAACTATAAAATTAGGAAAAAGGAGCTGGAAAAATCTGTTGCCGACGATAATAAAACGTAATTATTTTCATTACGAATAAAGCAGATAGGCGGTTGACTAATTCCTGTCTTTCGACATATAATCTTATGTGGTATGATGAGCGAAGGAATTATATCAAGCGCGAATGTTTCATGAGAAAAGGACATTACAATATACTATATTCATATACTAACAGGAGGTAACTAACATGGACAAGCACATTACAGACAGCATTATTTACATCGGTGTGGATGATAAGGATATTGACCTGTTTGAGAGCCAGTACGTGGTTCCAAATGGTGTTTCCTACAATTCATATGTGATCATGGATGACAAGATCGCGATTATGGACACAGCCGATGCAAGAGTTACAGATAAATGGTTTGAGAATTTAAGAGAGGCACTTGGCGACAGGACACCGGATTATCTTGTTGTATCTCATATGGAGCCTGATCATGCATCAAACATCCAGAAAGTAGCTGAGGCATATCCACAGATGAAGATTGTTGCAAATGCAAAGACTTTCCCTATGATGAGACAGTTCTTTGATATTGATCTTGAGGGAAGAAAGGTTGTTGTTGCTGAGGGCGATACACTTTCTCTTGGAAAACACGAGCTTACTTTTGTCATGGCTCCTATGGTTCACTGGCCGGAGGTTATGATGGAGTACGAGTCAACAGACAAAGTACTTTTCTCGGCCGATGGATTTGGTAAATTCGGAGCACTTGACACTGATGAGGACTGGGCATGTGAAGCGAGACGTTACTACTTTAATATAGTAGGAAAATATGGAGCACAGGTTCAGGCAGTACTTAAAAAAGCTGCTGGTCTTGATATCCAGAAGATCTGTCCACTCCATGGACCTATTCTTACAGAAAATCTCGGATATTACATCGACAAATACAATACATGGAGCAGTTATCAGCCTGAGGATGAGGGCATTCTCGTAGCATGTGCTTCTATTCATGGCAATACAAAGAAGGCGGCAGAGGTTCTTGTTGAGAAACTTAAAGCTACAGGTGTAAAAGTTGCCTTCACGGATCTGACGAGAGATGATATGGCAGAGGCTATAGAGGACGCTTTCAGATATGACAGACTCGTACTTTGCGCATGCACATATGATGCCGGTATCTTCCCACCAATGGAGGACTTCCTTCATCATCTGAAATCAAAGGCATATCAGAACCGTAAGGTTGCTTTTGTGGAAAATGGTACATGGGCACCTACAGCAGCCCGTCAGATGAAAGCAATAGTGGAAACTTTCAAAAATATCGAGTGTGTTGAGCCAGTTGTGACAATAAAATCAAAATTAAATGAGGATTCAACAAATCAGATGGATGCACTGGTAAAAGTACTTACAGAGTAAGATAATATGAGTGTGATATTTGAATAGTCACGAATGACAATTATATGATCAAAGATGACCCGGGCGTTCTGCCCGGGTTTGTTATTTTCCATACTTTATGTTAATCGCATTTTTTTTATAGTATAGGAAAATGATGGTATAAATATATAAATTGATGTGTTAATATAACGTTAGTAAATCAATGCAGTGCAAGTGCCAATTATTGTTCGTATAAGCATTCGTATATAAGCTTATTGGGGCATATATAAGCACTAGCAAGTGCGTTAATAGTAAAAGGAAGATATATGCAGCAGAAAGTGACTGTAAAATTGAATAATACTCATCATCCCCAGCAAAATCAATGCATTCCTACAATCCTTAAATACTGTAAATGCAAGGATATTCCGCTGATGAATACACCGTGCGGAGGAAAAGGAACGTGCGGAAAGTGCAAAGTTCTGGTTATAAAGCCGTATAATAGGGAAGTTTTGGCATGTCAGACGAAGGTCTGCGAGGATATGGAGTTTGTGATAGAAAATACATCTATGCCGGATGACATGATAGTGCTTACAGACGGGCAATCTTTAGATATGTCATCTTCTGATATAGCAAAAGTTAAAGCGCATAATGGTTCTAAGGATAGTAAAATTTGGAACAGTGATCTAGAAAATGATATTGATAGTACGCTTGCAGCCTGCGATTTGGGTACAACAACGGTTGTATGTTATCTGATTGATGGGACTACAGGCAATATCCTGTCCACCAGAAGTGCAGCAAATCCACAGCGCAGCTTCGGTGCGGATGTGCTTTCGAGGATCGAAGCTGCAGAGAGTGGAAATCTGGCAATCATGCAATCGCAGATTGTCCATCTTCTTGATAACTGGATCACTGATATGCTTACGGAATGTGGCAGACCAGAGATATCACTTTTATCGATTGCGGGCAATACTACTATGTGCCATCTTCTTATGGGAATGTCTCCTGAGAAGTTGGGAAAAGCACCATTTTTGCCGGCTGAATACTTCGGAAGGGCGTTTGATCCTGCAAAAACCGGCATTAATAAATGTCAAAACATGATTATATTTCCTGCTGTATCCGGCTTTGTAGGCGGAGATATCACAGCCGGAATGATGAAAACGGTTAATCCCGATGAGCTTACTCTTTTCCTTGATATAGGAACAAACGGAGAGATGGCTTTAGGCTGTGGGGACAGATATGTGTGCTGCGCTACAGCGGCAGGTCCTGCATTTGAGGGAGCAGAAATTGAAATGGGAATGCCTGCCTCAAAAGGCGCTGTGGACAAAGTCTGGTTAGAGGGGCGCAGAATAAAGTGTACAGTGATCGGAAATGACAGACCGATCGGAATTTGCGGATCTGGTCTGATAGATGCGCTGGCTGTTTTACTGCAGGCTGATATTATCGATGAAAATGGAACTATTCGAAATGGAGACGAGTTGCCTATATTATTCAGATCTTATGTTTTTGAAACAGAGATTGACATGTCGGCAAGTCTGGATAATACACCTAACAGGAAGTCGCAGTCAGACCAGGATGTGGTAACATATGAGTCACAGACTCAATTTGCAGTCCACATAGCGCCTGGTGTATACATCACTCAGGAGGATATCCGAAAACTTCAGCTTGCAAAAGGAGCCATTGCAGCAGGGATTGATATATTATTCCGTGAGTATCACTGTGAAGCGGCAGAAATAGATAGCCTGACATTTGCCGGAGGATTTGGAAATTATATTAACAAGGCGAGTGCAGCGGCAATCGGGATTTTTCCAAAGGAATTGCTGGATAAGACAAGAGAGGTTGGAAATGCTGCTGGAAACGGAGCTATTGCTGCTACTTTATCAAAAGAGGCATGGGATAAGTCAATTTCGATCAGCAGGAAGATGCAATATATTGAACTGGCGTCATATCCAGGGTTTGAGGATCTGTACGTGGAGCATATGAATTTTAGCAGATAGGCTTAGAAGGAGTCAGAAATGGGAATATTTGATATTATCGGACCAGTTATGGTCGGACCGTCCAGTTCGCATACAGCCGGAGCGGTCAGAATAGGTTATATATGTTACAAGCTCATGGATGAGCCTATAAGGAATGTGCATATAGGTCTTTACGGTTCGTTCCTTGCGACTGGTCGAGGACATGGAACGGATAGGGCACTTGTTGCCGGACTTCTTGGGATGAAGCCGGATGATGTGCGTATCCCGGACAGCTTTGAGATTGCCAGAGAAAAGGGCATGAAGTTTGAATTCGGTGAGGCAAAGCTTACTGGTGCAAATCCGAATACAGCTGTGCTAAGCCTTGAGGGTGAGAGTGGCAGAATGCTTGAGATAATTGCGGAGTCAATTGGAGGAGGACGCATAAAGGTCAGGAAAATAGATGGTCTGGAAGCGAATTTTTCAGGAGATTATCCGACACTAGTTGTTCACAATGTGGATGAGCCGGGACACATTGCCATGATGACGGAAATCCTGCGGGCGCAATCGGTCAATATTGCAACAATGCAGCTCTACCGTGAGTGTCCAGGCGGCATGGCAGTTACTGTAATTGAGTGCGATCAGGAAATCCCAAAAGAAGCACTGGAAGGACTGGAGCGTGCTCCTGGTATAATAAAGGTAACATATTGTGACTGCGGAAATTCGTAAGGTTTGTGGGAGCAATCGGGTGGTTAATCATATTTGACATAGATTGACATAGAAAAGAGGAGAATATATGGCATTTTCTGCGATAGCTGATATAGAAAGATATATGAAAGAGCATAGCTGCCATTTTTATGAGGCAGTATTGAACGAGGAAGCGAGAGATTCCTTGTCTGATGAAAAGACAGTTTTTGATAAAATGACTTCGATGTACCGCGTTATGAAAGAGGCAGATCAGTCATATGAAAGCAGACTTACATCGCACAGCGGTCTGTCTGGTGGAAACGGAGCGAAGATGCAGGAATATGCCGACAAATGTGGAGGCAGCAAGACGGATATAAGGGCTGACTTAAACCCAAAATCACAAGGTGCATTCTGCGGAGAGTTTGGGTCACATGTCATGACAACTGCTATCAAAATGGCTGAAAGCAATGCCTGTATGAAGCGTATCGTCGCATCACCGACAGCAGGATCGTGTGGAGTTGTACCTGCCATACTCATAAACTATGAGCACTATTTTGCAAAAGCGGATGTACAAAGTAGTGGTAAGCTGAAAGAAAAGCAGCTACAGGATGCGGTTGAAGCACGAATGACAGAAGCATTATTGGTCGCAGCAGGGATAGGAAATGTGATCGCAAGCAGAGCGAGTATCTCGGGAGCAGCAGGAGGCTGTCAGGCGGAGATAGGTACATCAAGTGCAATGGCGGCAGGAGCACTTGCTTATCTGCGCGGAGGTGATGACTACATTGCAAACGCGACAGCACTTGCCTTGAAAAATATGCTTGGACTGGCTTGTGACCCGGTTGCAGGCTTAGTTGAAGTGCCTTGTGTCAAGAGAAATGCGTCTGGTGCCATGAATGCTCTGTGTGCAGTGGATATGGCACTGGCTGGGATAAAAAGTGCTATTCCTGCTGATGAGGTCTTTGATGCGATGAGAGAAATTGGTGAACTGATGAGCCGAGAGCTAAAAGAGACCGGAAAGGGTGGGCTTGCCACGACACCGACAGCCTGCCAGATACATTTGTAATATAATAAAGTGTGAACAAAAAAACAATATTTTTACTTTATTGTGATCGGAATTTGTCATATAATAGTGGCGGGTGAGATTATATTTTTTAAAAGAAAAACTGATCACATGGTCAGTGAACAGGAGGAATTTGCAATGCGCAAAACAAAAATAATTTGTACAATCGGACCATCAAGTGAACATGAAGATGTCCTTACTCAGATGTGCGAAGCTGGTATGGACGTTGCCAGATTGAACTTTTCCCATGGAACACATGAGGAGCATCAGGCAAAAATCGAATTGATCAAAAAGGTAAGAGCAAAACTTGGCCTCCCAATCGCCATAATGCTTGATACTAAGGGACCTGAGTACAGAATTAAAACATTTGAAAATGGCAAAATTGAATTAAAAGACGGAGATACTTTCACTCTGACAACAGATGATATTGTTGGAAATCAGGAAAAAGTGGCAGTAAATTACGAGAATCTTATAAAAGACTTAAAAGTCGGCGACCGCGTACTTATCAGCAATGGAATCATCATTCTTGAAGTCAAAGAGTTAAAAGGAAATGATGCTATCTGTGAAGTAATCGCAGGCGGTCCTCTTTCTGACAGAAAGAGCATGAATTTCCCGAATAAAGTCATGAAGCATGCATATCTTAGCAAGCAGGATAAGGAAGACCTTCTGTTTGGTATCCAAAATGAAGTAGATTTTGTTGCAGCTTCATTTGTTTCTACAAAGAAGGATGTAGCAGATCTGCGTGAATTCCTTGATGAGAATGGCGGAAAGGACATCGATATCATTGCAAAGATCGAGAACCGTTCAGGTGTTGATCACGTAGAGGAAATCTGTGAGATCGCAAACGGTATCATGATAGCCAGAGGAGATCTCGGAGTAGAGATACCAGGTGTGGAAGTTCCGGCAGTACAGAAATATCTGATCAACAAATGTCGTATGCTTGGAACCCGTGTAATTACTGCAACAGAGATGCTTGAGTCAATGATTCACAATCCACGTCCTACAAGAGCTGAGCTTTCAGACGTGGCAAATGCAGTATACGATGGATCAAGTGCTATCATGCTTTCAGGAGAATCTGCAGCTGGTAAATATCCGGTAGCAGCAGTTAAAAACATGGCTGAGACAGCAGAGTATACAGAAAAACAGATAAATTATGCAAAGAGATTCGGAAATGGAGATTTCAACACAAAGAGTATTGTAGATGCAGTATCTCATGCTACATGTGCTATGGCTATAGATGTAGATGCAAAATGTATCGTTGTCAGCTCACTTACAGGAAGAACTGTACGCATGGTAAGCCGTTTCCGTTGTCCTGTAGATATCGTAGGTATGACTACTTCTGAGAAGGTATGGCGCAAGCTTAACCTCAGCTGGGGAGTTACACCGGTCCTTTGCGAGGAATTCGATTCCATGGAAGTTATGTTCTACAATGCCATGAAAGAAGCCAAGAGTGTTATGCATCTTGAAAAAGGTGATCATGTTGTACTTACAGGTGGTCTGATCAATGGAAAAACAGGTAACACTAATCTCATAAAGGTTGAGACTGTATAAATGATAAATTGGTACTATTGTATAAATGTGTACCATGGATTATAATTCATAAAAATATTAAATTTAATATCAAATTCGATATGAAGTTTGCAGGAAAGTGATGAGAAAGCTGTTTGTCATGCAGTAATGCATGATAGGCGGCATATATCATCTACCGAAGGAGTAAAACTCTCAGGTGCCGGTTTTCCGGTGCAACTGTAAATGGATCGACTCTCTGGAGACGCCCGGTAACCGGGGGCCGAAGGTGCAACGCGCGGGGTGATATACCAAATATGAGCTGCTATATTGCTTTAGAATTATTACACAGACCGCACGAATCTCTCAGGCAACAGGACGGAGAAGAATGAAAATACTCACAGGTTTTTGAACACGGTATTTTATAACTTAATTCAAGATTATACTTTTTGATAGATGCCGATTCGAATAATACACGTTCTAACACACAATTCTGCGATTATAAATTCATGATTTAACTTCCACCCTCTCCAGAATACAATTTGATAAGAAAAAAGAGAGGCAGGAGTAGTTTAATGTGGAATGCAATCAACAGTTTTCTAGGTGCAGTGGATGATTTTGTATGGGGAGTGCCACTCATGGTGCTCATCATGGCAGGCGGTATACTTCTTACTGTACGTCTTGGGCTTCTTCAGATCAGGAAGCTTCCTTTAGCACTCAAATGGATGGTCAAAAATGAAGAGGGCGGAGATGGAGAGATATCCAGCTTTGGAGCACTTTGTACAGCGCTCAGTGCCACAATAGGAACAGGAAATATCGTAGGTGTTGCCACGGCAGTATGTGCCGGTGGTCCGGGAGCACTTTTCTGGATGATAGTTGCTGCATTTTTCGGAATGGCAACAAAGTATTCAGAGGGCCTTTTAGCTGTAAAATATCGTGTTATCGGTAAAGATGGACATAGCCTTGGTGGACCTTTCTACTATATAGAGCAGGGTATGGGTGCAAAATGGAAATGGCTTGCAAAGATATTTGCATTTTTCGGAGTATGCGTTGGACTTTTCGGAATTGGCACATTCAGTCAGGTAAACGGTATCTCAAGTGCAGTAAATAACTTTTTTGATCCAAATAATCAGCACACAGTAAAGATTTTACCATTCCTTGGGGATTATTCATGGTCAGTTGTCATCGCATCACTTGTGCTTGCATTCTGTGTTGCAGCAGTTCTGATTGGTGGTGTAAAGCGTATCGCAAATGTAAGCCAGATTATTGTACCATTTATGGCAATAATTTATGTCGTATTTGTACTTATCCTTGTTGTATGCAATATCACAGCAGTTCCAACAGCCATTGTTACTATAGTAAAGGCAGCATTTTCACCGAAAGCCATTACTGGTGGTGCGGTCGGAAGCTTCATAGTAGCCATGCAAAAAGGTGTTGCAAGAGGTATTTTCTCAAATGAGGCAGGACTTGGTAGTGCACCTATCGCAGCCGCAGCTGCACAGACGAAGGAGCCGGTACGCCAGGGGCTTGTCAGCATGACAGGAACATTCATTGATACAATTATTATCTGTACACTTACAGGTCTTTCTATCGTCATAACAGGAGCATGGCAGGTCGATGGACTTGAGGGAGTTCAGGTTACTACATATGCATTTCAGAATGGACTTCCGTTCCCAGCACAGATCTCGTCATTTATACTGATGATGTGTCTTGTATTTTTTGCCTTTACAACCATACTTGGTTGGGATTATTATAGTGAGCGGTGCCTAGAGTATTTGAGTGGTGGCAAGATGAAATATGTAAAAGTATACCGTTGGGTATATATACTTGCAGTATTCATCGGACCTTACATGACAGTGAGTGCAGTATGGACTATTGCAGATATCTTTAATGGTCTTATGGCTCTGCCAAATATGATAGCGCTTTTCGCGTTAAATGGAATCGTTGTCAAAGAGACAAAGCATTTCTTCGAGCGACACAAAAATGGAGAAATAGAGGATTAAAGTTATGTTTTATATTTTGCGACATGGAAGAACTGATTGGAACGAGCGTCATATGCTGCAGGGAGATGTGGACATTCCACTCAATGAGACCGGCAGACAGATGGCTCGCGATGCCGCAGAAAAGTATAAAGATATCGAATTTGATATATGTTATTGTTCACCCCTTCAGAGGGCACAGGAGACAGCCCGCATCTTCCTCGCGGGCAGACAGCCGGAGATTCCTATCATCACAGACAATAGACTGCGTGAGATGGGCTTTGGCGATTACGAGGGAGTGGAGGGCATCAGGCAGAAGCCAGAATGTCCTGTTTATCTGCTCTTTGAAGAGCCGGAAAAGTATGTGGCAAGGGATGGAGCGGAGAGCTTTGAATCTCTTTACGGTAGAACTGGTGAATTTATCGAGCAGATATTAAAGCCACAGATCGCAGTAGGAAAAAAAGTCCTCATCGTGGGACACGGTGCAATGAACTGCAGTATCGTAAATCAGTTCAAAGGCACACCAATAAAGGACTTTTGGAAGGATATGCAGGGGAATTGTGAGCTTTTACAGGTCATATAGTTTGCATCTGATTTTGGAAAGGAACATATTGTGACCTCAGAACAGACAGTAAGACTTGACGAGAGAGGTTGAAAAGAGGTAAAATAACGAACTAAAGGGAGCATGTATGCTTCCTTTTTGTGCTTATATAGAAAAATAGGCTATGGCACACCAACGGTGCATATATCAGGAGGTAAAAATGACTAAGCAGAAAAAAAAGAAGAAGAAAAAGCAACATCGTTTTTTCTGGTTCATGATAAAACTTCAGATTTTTCTCATGGTACTTATACTTGGAGGGCTATGTTATTACTACTTTGGTGGTTATGCGGGACAGGTACAGCAGCTTCGTGCCGAGGCTGAAGAGCTTGTTGATAAATCCGACCGCAATACATTCATGCCGGCACGTACAAGCACTCTTTATGATACCAACGGTGACCTCATATCAGAGACGGCTACAGAGAAAAAAGCTGATTATGTCAAATATGAGGACATACCATCAACCTTTGTCAATGCGATGGTCAGCATCGAGGACAAGAAATTTTACAAGCATAATGGTGTAGATTACAAGGCTATAATCCGTGCGGCGAAAGCTATCATAAAAGACGGAAAAATAAGTCAGGGTGGTAGTACAATTACCATGCAGTTGGCTAGAAACATATATCTGGATACAGGCAAAAACTGGCAGCGAAAGGTCAAGGAGATTTTTATTTCGTTGGACTTGGAAAGTAGATATAGCAAAAACGATATCATGGAGTTTTACCTGAATAACATATATTTTGCCAACGGCTATTATGGTATTCAGGCAGCATGCCACGGCTATTTTAACTGTGAACTTGCAGATCTGGATCTGTCCCAGGTTGCATTTTTGTGCGCTATTCCGAACAGCCCTACATATTATGATCCACTGGTAAACCAAGATCATACGCTCACAAGACGTAATCTTATTCTCAAAAATATGCTTGAGGATGGAAAAATCACTCAGCAGCAGTATGAGGATGCGGTAAATGAAGAAATTGTACTTAATGTGCCTCAGGAAGAGAATACTGTAAAGTATAATTATGTCGATACCTATGCATATTTTTGTGCAACAAAGGCACTTATGGAAAATGAGGGCTTCAAATTCCAATATTACTTCGATTCGGATGATGAAGAAAAAGAATATGACACATCATACGATGAGATGTATTCATATTGCCAGAAGAAACTTTACTCGGAAGGTTACAAGATATATACATCAATAGATCTTGAAAAGCAGCAGCAGTTACAGGATTCGATAGACCAGACGTTGTCAGATTTTACGGATACTGCAGATGACGGAACCTATAAGTTGCAGGCTGCAGCAACATGTATAGACAATGATACCGGATATGTGGTAGCGATAGTTGGAGGACGAAGTCAGGATTCTGTCAGCCATACATTAAACCGAGCATATCAGAGCCACCGTCAGCCAGGAAGCTCGATAAAGCCGCTTATAGTATATACACCATCGTTTGAGCGTGGAAAAACACCTGATACGATAGTAGACGATCACAAGTTTGACGGTGGACCATCCAACTCGGGCGACACTTATTATGGTGATGTAACAATTAGGTTTGCGGTAGAAAAATCATTAAATACAGTTGCATGGCAGCTCTATGATGAGCTAACCCCAAAAGTCGGACTTCAGTATCTTAAGGATATGAATTTTACAAATATTGTAAAAGACGATTATGTTACAGCTACAGCACTCGGTGGATTTACTACAGGAACATCGACACTTGAGATGGCATCGGCATATGCCACTCTCGAAAATGACGGAATGTACAGAAATCCAACCTGTGTTACATCCATTGTAGATTCTGACAATAATATTATCTACACATCAACACAAAAGGATACTCTCATCTATACTGAGACAGCATCACGTATGATGACAGATGTTATGACAGGCGTTATGACAGAGGGAACCGGCCGCAAGGCAGCACTTGATGATGGTATGCCAAGTGCTGGAAAAACAGGTACTACAAACGACAAGAAAGATGGCTGGTTTTGCGGATATACCAGGTATTACACAACAAGCGTATGGGTAGGCTGCGATATGCCGGAGACAGTCAGCGGACTTACAGGAAGCTCATATCCTGCAACAATCTGGAAGACATATATGGATCAGATACATGTAGATCTTACACCACTCAACTTTCTTCCATATGCTCAGATTTCCGATGATTATGATGATAGTCAGGACACAACGGGGGATGATCAGACCATAGAGGATGGCACGACCGACCAGACAACACCTGATGCTAATACAACTGATCAGGGAACTACAGGCAGCACTACAACCGATAAAACTGGCAGCGCCACGACGGACAGCAATAAGCCAACTGATCAGGGAACTACAGACAATGGAAGTAGCAGTACAACTGGTGGTAATAGTGGATCCGGAACAGGAGAAAATACTGGTGATACTACAGGCGGTAATACTGGTGACAACACAGGTGGAAATACCGGAGGAGACTCAGGTAGCAACACCGGAGATAATACAGGTGGAAATACTTCAGGCGACTCTGGTGGAGGCGCTACTGGCGGTGACACCGGTGACGGAACAGTGGGAGAGTAAATACATGGCATACTAATGTGGCAAATGGCAGTTAAGTATGCTGTTATACGTAACGTAGGAGGAATGAAAGAATGTCATTTTTTGTAACTTATAGCAAAGCAGATGGAATCTATAATTTGACGCTTGCTGGATTTACAGCACTTGTCATTGTAATGATTGCAGTACTGCTTGCAGGATGTGCCATATTCGGCAGGAACAAAAAGGTAGGTGCAAAACAGCTTGTATTTTCAGCAATGGCTATAGCACTTGCAACAGTAACATCACTTATCAAGCTATTTAGTCTTCCAATGGGTGGCTCGGTAACACTTATGTCAATGCTATTTATTGTACTTATTGGTTATTGGTATGGTGTGGGCCCTGGATTTACGGCAGCAATAGCTTACGGTATACTACAGCTCATCACAGGACCTTACATAGTAAGTCTTCCACAGATGCTTGTGGATTATATATTCGCATTTGGGGCACTTGGACTTGCAGGATTGTTTGCCAATAAAAAATATGGACTTATCAAGGGATATATTGTGGCAGTGATAGGAAGATTTTTCTTTGCTGTGCTGTCAGGAGTTGTATTCTTCGCGGCATACGCACCTGTAACAATGGGAAATAAGACAATAGATGCTATTATATATTCAGCAACCTACAATGGATCTTATCTTGCTATAGAGGGAATAATCACAATTATCGTGGTATCAATCCCTCCGGTAAAGAAAGCATTAGACTATGTAAAACAGTTGGCAAATCAGTAAGAAAATGGTATTCTTCACAGTCATGTGTATTTTTTAGGAAATATACATGACTTTTTTGTATTACAATAAAGTTGTAAAAATCATATGGTTTAAAACACTTGTCAATTTTTTCGGGGGGGGGTATACTAAATAAAAAATTTTGACGAAGGAGAATCATTATGGAAAAACAGTGTTCGAATTGTGGAAGCATATTAGATGACAATATGAAGTTTTGTCCCAAATGTGGCGCAAAACAGGAGAATGAAAGTTATAGGATAGAAAAATTTTGTAAATTCTGTGGCAATGAATTAGAACCGGGAGCAAGATTTTGTGGTAGTTGCGGTAGAGAATTAATTGTAAACATCTATGATGGAAATGGCAATGAGACGATACATAGTAGTATTAATGCAACAGATTATGTGAAAAGCGGACTGGGAAAAGTGGCTGATACGATTAACGAGAAAATTGGAGAAAGCGGTAAGGTAGAGGTACATCTTACAGATTTAGTATCAGAGGTGTTTAAAAAGCATACTCAGGAGGAAGCAGAAGAAATATTTGTTGCTGGTACGAAGAAAACAACACCTAAGGAAACAGAAATTACAGCGCAATGGCCGAAACCTTGGCTGTATTCAAGGATATTTATCTTTTTGGCAGTAACAAGTATTATATTATATTTCATTCTTATAGAATTTGGTAATCTAAATGCAGTGCCAGGATTTATTTTCATGGGAGCTATGACAGCCCCATTTTCTCTACTGGTATTCTTTTGGGAAGTAAATGCCCCACGAAATATCAGTATATTTAGTGTTGTGTCCATGTTTTTTGTTGGAGGCGTATTCTCGCTTGTTTGTACAATGATTTTGTACAGAATCTCAGGCGTTGGAGATTTATCTTATATTGGAGCAATGTTGGTAGGCTTTGTAGAGGAAACAGGAAAAATTGTTGTGGCTGCATATTATGTCAAGAAAACAAACTCTAAATATATTTTAAATGGTTTGCTTATTGGTGCTTGCGTAGGAGCTGGTTTTGCTGTATTTGAGTCTGCAGGGTATGCATATAGATACCTGTTGATGACACAGTCTGTCGCTGCAATGGTAAATATTACGTTAATAAGAGGAGCATTAGCTGTCGGTGGACATGTTGTGTGGACAGCGATGGCGGGAGCAGCATTGGCCGCAACAAAGGGAGAAGATCCTTTTAATATTTCACAGCTTACAAGTGGACGTTTTCTCTTTTTCTTTGCTATCGCTGTAATCTTACATGGAATTTGGGATTGTCCGTTAGTGCTTCTTGGAGAGTATGGAAAGTGTATTATCTTAATTTTGATTGCGTGGATAGTTATTTTTACTTTGATTAGTTCTGGATTAAAACAGATTACAAGGATTACTGAGCAAATAAAATAGAAAAATCAATCAATGAGATCGACTGAAAAGTTGGTCTCTTTTTGTATAGTAAAAGCAAAAGAAGCTACAAAAGTAGCGCGTAGAGCCGTCTGCGTCATACTGTAAAATACTAAAATCACAATTCCTACAGCCACTTATCTGCGGAGTTCTTTATTTCACGTGATCTCTTTTCTCAACGGGTATGCCAGTCATTCGTCCTGTTAAAGACAAAACAAGAGATGAAAATACTTTGACTTGACAACTATTTCTTTTGTGATATACTTTCAATATCAAATGTTTCGATATGCGAAATATTTGAAAGGCGAACTAATCTAAAAGGACTAGTACAATAATAAGAATGCAAGAAAATAGGCTCTCGGAATCATGAGCCTTCCGACTAAGATTCATTGGTCGGATGAACCTTGAAAAGTAAATATTATCCAGAACGGACATGAAAAGTAATAAATGATGAAAATTGGCGCACTTTTATAGACCTTGCGTCAAACATGGCTTATAATGGTATTGCTTATGAAATTAAGCGACTTGCTCAAAGAAATCTTTTAGTCGGGAAGTCTTTGGCAAAGTCCATGCATCAAGATGTTGACACATCATGATGGCGAACAGGCGGCAGTACCACATCATAGATGAACGGTATCTGCCGTCTTCTAATTTATAGTCTATCTTTTCGCGTTTGTTACAACGTTCAGCAGATGTTCTTGCATTATATTCCAACTTCCATTCCTCGCTGCCACGTGGTGGAGTATTAAAGAGTCTTGGGTTATCCTTTAAAACAAGGTGAACATTTCTTCCATACTTTGCATCAGAACAAGGTTCATCGCAAGTGCAATGAGGTGTACCGCCTTTGTAAGAAATCTTAGGACAACGATATTTGATGCGTCCCTTTCTTGGCTCAACAGCGGCTTGCTTCATAGGAAAGCCCTTAGGACATAAAGGAATCCCATCACTGTTTATGGAGATATCATCTTTGTAGACCGGTGGTCTGCCGCATTTCCAGTTTAGATCAATAAAAGGCGTGATATCGTTTGTTTTACAGTAATCATAGTAAGAAGATATAAATCGGATATGTCTAAGACAGTCTGTTTTATATAAAAAGAACTCTGATAAAAATTCGCGAAAACCATCAGAGTTCCAAACAAGTAAGCACTTTTAAGAAAAGTACCTAGGCTGAGTATATTACTTTTCTGAATAAGTGTAAAGAAAAATTATTATAAGGAGAATTAAAATGGAAGTAAACAAAAAATTTTGCGTCATGACGCAGGAAGATGAACTGATGGTAGATGGAGGAATAGCACCGGTACTCATTTATACAGGAGCTCTAATTGGAGGATGGGCATTAGGACATATTGTAGGATATTTTGCTGCTTAAAGAAAGGAAACAAAAATGGACAACTTTAAAAGATTAAGTACGCAAGAATTATATGATGTAGAAGGTGGAATATTTGGTGTAGATGATGCTATATTTTGGACGCTTGTTGCAGCTGGATTTGCAGGCGGCATAGCCACTGGAGTTAGTAGAAAAAATAGAAAAAAATAGAAAGGAACAATGCTATGAATAAAAAAGTTGGACTTCCAATGGGTGTTGCAGTAGGAACGGCAATTGGTGTAGCAATTAGTGTTGCAACAAACAATATAGTGATGTTGCCAATTGGAACTTCATTTGGCTGTGCCTTGGGAATAGCATTGGGTTCTAAATCTGATAAAAAAGATTAAGTAAGTGATATTGATATAAATGCCAGAACATATTTCTGGCATTTATATTGAAAGTAGCGATAGCGAAAAGGAACAATAAATGATGAAATACTATTGTATAAAACAGCACGATATAACCGACTGTGGAGCGGCATGTCTTGCAACAATCTGTAGACAGAACGGATATAAAATAGGGATAAGTAAAATCCGTGAAGTTGCCGGCACGGACAAGCAGGGAACAAATGCATATGGTGTTATAAAAGCAGCCGAGCAGCTTGGATTTAGTGCCAAAGGAGTAAAGGGAGATAGAGAAGCATTTTTCTCGGAGTTTCCATTACCATGTATAGCACATGCTGTTAAATCTTTTCAGGGTAATTCTTAATGCATTCAGATCACATTTACTTTTGTATCTTAGTCAGAAACTGGATATTGCATTATTATTGGGATATTACAGGCATGTAATGGAACTTCCGATGAATTTTTTCGGAACAAGGAAGGTCGGAGAGATAATTTCACGATTTAATGATGCAGGAAAGGTAAGGGATGCCATATCGGGAGCAACGCTTACCATAATGATAGATACACTTATGGCTGTTGCCGGAGCAATCATTTTATACATACAAAATTCAAAATTATTTTTTATCACGATAATAATGATCGTACTGTACGCAGTAATCGTACTTGGATTTAATAAATGGTATGAAAAACTTAATCGAAAAGAAATGGAAGATAATGCCCAGCTTACATCTTATATGGTCGAGTCTCTTAATGGAATACAGACTGTAAAGGCTTATAATGCAGAGAGAAAAGTAAACAGGGAAACCGAAGTAAAATTTGTAAAACTGTTAAGAAGTGTATTCAATCTCACATGGGCTAACAATATACAAGTGTCACTGAAAACCTTCGTAGAACTCATAGGTGGTGTAGTCATCCTGTGGGCAGGCGGTGTCAGTGTTATAAACGGAGACATGACAATAGGTGCACTTATCACATTTAATTCACTGCTGGCATATTTCCTTGATCCTGTAAAAAATCTGGTGGATCTGCAGCCGCAGATGCAGACTGCGGTCGTAGCGGCAGACAGACTGGGTGAAATACTCGATCTTGAAGCTGAAAAGCAGGAAAATGAACAAAGAAAAATGGCACCCGAAAGTCTTGCCGGGGATATAAAATTCGAACATGTGAATTTCAGATACGGAACAAGGCAAAGGGTACTTGAGGATATAGATTTTACAATAAAAAAGGGCGAAAAAATTGCCTTTGTTGGAGAAAGCGGTTCAGGAAAAACAACATTATCGAAACTGCTTTTGCACTTATATCAGGCAGAGTCAGGTAATATTCTGATAAATGATAATAATATAGAAGATATACAGATAGAGACACTTAGAGACAAAATCGCATATATACCACAGGAAACATTTTTGTTTAGTGGTTCAATATTTGAAAATCTTACACTGGGACTGGACGATGCAACGATGGATGACATCATCGAGGCATCAAAAAAGGCGCAGGCACATGAATTTATTAATAAACTGCCTCTCAGATATGAGACAAGACTGGAGGAAAACGGGGCAAACCTGTCAGGAGGACAAAGACAAAGGCTGGCTATAGCAAGAGCCATGCTGAAAAAACCGGATATATTGATATTGGATGAGGCTACGAGTAATCTTGATGCAATAACTGAAAGGGCACTTGACAAGACAATAAGTGAATTTTCAAAAGATGTTACAACAATTTTTATAGCACACAGACTCAGCACTATAAAAAATTGCGATAAGATATATGTGCTGGAAGATGGAAAGATTATAGAAAGCGGTGATCATGCATCATTGACAGCACTGGGTGGAAAATATGCGCAGCTTGTTAAACAGCAGTCATTGGAGATTAATGAAGAAGAGGAAACAGCATGAAACCTATTATTGTAGATTTAAAAGATATAAGCGACAGTACAGAAGTATATGATTCAAAACCAAATAAATTTATTTCATATACTATATATATTATATGTGCGATTCTGATAATTGCACTGTTATGGATGGCTGCACAGGCAAAAATTGTTGTTGATGATGACAGTGTACTGCATTTCGTCTTGAGTAAGATAAATTTAGTAGATTAGTAAGATAAATAAGGTATATTCCGGCATTAAGGAGAATTAAAATGGAAGTAAACGAAAAATTTTGCGTCATGACGCAGGAAGATGAACTGATGGTAGATGGAGGAATGGCGCCTGCAGCATTGTATGCTCTTGGATTCGCTATGAACATGTCACCATTAGGCGCGTTATGTGTATGTGGAGCTGTTGTTGTAGGTGGAATAGTAGTAGCTGTTAAATGTAGTTAAGGAGGAAGCTTATAAATGGAAGAACTTGATATTTTAAGTATCGAAAATATAAATGGAGGAAGTCGTGGAGACGGGATTTACACTTGTGTTAATGGCGTTGTAGCGGTTGCAACGGGCGTTGCAGGTGGAACAGTGGCAGCTCCACTTATAATTGTTGGAGGATGTTTTGCTATTGGATATGGAATAGGTAAAATTATAAAAGGTTAATAGTAGAGGAAGTGACAATTGAATGAAATATTTATTATATGTTATATCATTATTTTCTTTTATTGCATCGATTGTAATTATACCAAACCCAGTAGGAATACTATGTGTATTGCTACTGTTTACCACATTATATAATGTAGAAATAAAAAAAACAATTTACAAAAAAGTATACTACATAATTTTATTATATAGTATAGCATATTGTGATATCGGAATAGCAGTTAATAGGATTGACCATGTTAATTATTTAAATAATGGAGTCTCATTGTGTCTGTTTATATTAGGAGTAATTATTATAGATATCATATATTCAGGACATTTTAAGAGAAAAAAATAAAGTATGATAATATATTTAGCCAAAATTTTAGGCTAACGTTATGAATTCAAACATATCATTCTACTTGTGTAAAATATCATATTTGACTGCAGCTCAATATGTATGAACTGCAGTCATTCTAGAAAAGTTACTATTGGTATTAGTTACGAAAAAAGCAGAAACAGAGGAACAATAAAAGGATGAAATACTATTGTATAAAATAGCACGATATAACCGACTGTGGAGCTGCATGCCTTGCAACCATCTGTAGACAGAATGGATATAAAATAGGTATCAGCAAAATACGTGAAGTTGCCGGCACGGACAAGCAGGGAACAAATGCATATGGTGTTATAAAAGCAGCTGAGCAGCTTGGATTTAGTAAAACATGATATTTAAGAAGATATAAATCGGATATGTCTAAGACAGTCTGTTTTATATAAAAAGAACTCTGATAAAAATACTTTGACTTGACAACTATTTCTTTTGTGATATACTTTCAATATCAAATGTTTTGATATGCGAAATATTTGAAAGGCGAACTAGTCTAAAAGGACTAGTACAATAATAAGAATGCAAGAAAATCAAAAGGAGAGCAAAAATATGTTGGAGAAAATCAAAGAAATCGTAGCAGATCAGTTAGGAATTGAGGAGGATGATATCAAATTAGAGTCAAACTTCAAGGAGGATCTTGAGGCAGATTCATTAGACCTTTTCGAGCTTGTTATGGCATTGGAGGAAGAGTACGGAGTAGAGATACCTACAGAGGATTTAGAGAAGATCGTCACAGTAAACGATATCATCGAGTACCTCAAAAACAAAGGTGTAGAGGCTTAATAAATAAAAATTCGTAACTATTCAGTACAGAAATATGCGGTACCGCATATTTCGTAAGAAA
>CAVICC010000012.1:0-32823 GCA_963641405.1 bacterium
CTGATTCTAATGCGCTTGCGGCTCGCAACTGTGAAGGTACTGAACAGTTACGTATAAATAACAATAAGTATAGAATATAGATTCTATACAAATATAGTGATGAGAGGTGTATATATGATGAAAAATAAACTTATTGCATGTATGGGATGTCTTATTATCCCGACAGTCTTGATTTCAGGATGCGCAACAAATGGTACAACAGGTAACAAGACAGAGGTAGAACAGACTAACACTGAACTTTCTATTTGGGTTTCAAGTTCAGAGGAGGAATCGTATGAGGAAGTATTTGAAGAGTACAGAGATAATTATCCCAACGTAAAGCTTGATATACAGGTTTATGACGATAATAATTATGAAAGCGAAAAGACAAAAATGAACACACAGTTGATGGCTGGTGAAGGACCGGATCTTTTATTTCTTGGCATTTATGGAATTGAAGATGTAAATAAAATGATGCAGTCTGGGATTTTTGCATCGCTGACAGATTATATGGATAATGATGAAAGTTATAATAAATCAGATTATACAGAAACTGTTATGGAAGCTGGAAAATATAATGGAGAACAGTATGTTATCCCTCTTTCGTATGCAAGTACATATTTTGTAAGTTCAAAAGAAGCACTAGCAGAGTATGGGATAACACAGTATGAATATAATGACTATTTTTCGTTTATGGAAATGATGGCTTCAATGTACAGCAACAAGAAAACAGACAGAATATTAGCTGATTCGGGAAATTTTGATGTGATAAAAAATATGGGAATTGACGCGTTAGATTACGAAAAAAAGGAAGTGAATATAGATACAGATGATGTGAAACGTGCATATGAGTTGTATAAATCGGTATACGAAGAAGATACATCACCAGGAGTATATGATAATGGAGAATGTATACTTGAGAGGAAATCTGTTATCAGAAGCGCGTATTCTCTGTCTGATGCATATAATACAATGGCTACGATTGGAACTAAAGAAACACCAGTGGTAATTGCTTTGCCAACGGTTGATGGACAATATAATGCTTCTATAAGTAATTCTCTTGCTGTGAGAGCCAATAGTGCTAATAAACAAAATGCATGGAATATGATTAAACTATTATTAGAGTCGGAAAGTGAAAATGAACTTTGGGGTGATCAGATACCGGTAAATAAAGCAGGAATTGATAATGCCATTAATAGTGCAAAGGAATCTGTAGATTTAAATGTCACACTTGGAAGTATGGAGAATTATGAAATTCCAGAGGATACATATAACAAATGGATCGATATAGTAACAAATGTTGGAAAAGCTTTCTTTAATACATCGGCATTGGGCACGGAATTGGCAGATAAAATGGAACCGTATTTGAAAGATGATGATAGTTATGAGAACTGTATGAAAAAATATGTGACTTTTGCTAATATTTATATTAGTGAGTAAAATTACATAAAATAAAAAAGAAGGTGCTGTATTCCAAAATTTAAGAGTGACTTATATTTCAAGTGTGAAAAAAAGTCATTGAATTCGCAAAAAGAGATGGGATATATGGAAACAGGGGGATTACATATGAAGAGAATTATTACAATAATCATGGGCGTATGTATTACAATATCATGTGTAGCATGTAGTGCAGACGACAGAAAAAAAAGTAATGATAACGAAGTTACAATATATATAGATGAAACTAATTCGTATATTGTAAGACAGGCAATTGGCAGATATGAGTTGGCAAGAAAATCTAATAGCAAATCGTATCCAGAGATATCATGGAATCTTGTAGATAAAAGCTACATGAGTTCAGAAGAACTTAACGCAGAGATATATGACGAGATTGAGGCTGGAGAAGGTCCGGATCTCGTATTTGTTGATAAATCCAGTATATATAATCCATATGAACTTATGGAAAAAAATTATTTGTATGATATGAGTGATATATTAGATGCTGATACTGCCACAAATACTTATGTACCGGGAACATTGGAAGAAGGTAACATAGATGGAAAACAATATCTCATTCCTATATCGGTAACAGCACCTATTTTATATACAACATCTGATGCACTTGAGAATTTGGGAATGAAAGACCTAGAAATAAGTAACATGTCAGAATTATTCGATCTTGCAGAGTCTTACAAGACAGCTACAGGTAATGACATTTTTACAGATGATAATATGTGGAATAATCTGTTGATGTTTAGCGGTTTGTTAGATGGTTGTAAAAATAACGAAGAAATTGTAGAAAAATTATCGAGCAATGAGGCAAGGGATTTTTTCGCAAGATTAAAGACACTCTATTCAAATGAAGAAAGAACTGCTTATGGTGGATATGATGATATAACAGATGGAAAGGCACTGATTGGAACAGAAATTGTTGAATCAATATGTGATTTTTATAAGAATGCTGCACTTTTTAAAAGAAATGCAAAAATTCAATATCTTGATATGCCTGATCTTTCCGGAAAATGCACAGCTATAATTACACAGGCTGTTGGCATTAATAAAAATACAAAAAACAAGCAGCTTGTATATAATGTCATTAAAATGTTTGATGAAAGCCATGTTACAGCAAGTTCATATTTGGGAAGAAGTCAGACTGCTAATATAACAGAATCGAGAGATAGCAATCTGACAAGTTGTTTGGCAAATTCATTAATGAGTACAGATATAGAACATTCGCTGTTATTGGATGAATCAAACTCTGGACTGACGGATTATGGTGGAAAAGAATTTACAAATATTGATGAGATTACAGGGAAAAATATTGAATCTGTATCATATTACATTTCTGCGGCTGAGGAAAATGGCGTGATTAT
Source organism: bacterium (assembly GCA_963641405.1). Classification (GTDB taxonomy): domain Bacteria; phylum Bacillota; class Clostridia; order Lachnospirales; family Lachnospiraceae; genus Roseburia. The sequence goes on from CAVICC010000012.1 coordinate 2,793, forward strand.
GGAAAATATGTTGTCATACATAAGCGAAGATACAGATTATGATACTGTAATAAAGTGTATTGATAAGGATTTAAATAAAGAAACGGATGTGCCTGAATACAATGATATTAGGACAATATCTATAGTTGTTGTCGATTCAGGACAGGGAACTGATTGTGGTATATATAATTGTTTAAAAGAAGTTAATGAAAGCTTAAAGAAGGATGATATATGGCTTGATATTTCATTAGTACATGGAAGCTCAGTAAGTTATGAACTTTCATTGATGGCAAATGCTGGTGTAGAACCTGATATGGTATATATGGAAGACTATTCTGAAAATAATGAATATACTGCTGATTTTGAGAATTTATCATCACTGACCGATAACTTATATTCAAATTGGGAAAAATGTTCTTCTATAGGCAATAAGTATCTTCCTGTAGCAACTATGCTAAGTGGCATATGGTATAACAAATCTGTTATGTCGAATTTGAATGTTGAAATGAGCGAAATCAATAACTTTGATGATTTAATTTCAATATTTGATAGTGTATCCACTAATGGCATATCGGGTTTTGGCTGGACGGATACAGATGATGGTCTGGATGAAGTTTTTAATATGATTGTCAATGCTTGTGGAAGTGAGTATTATTCCGCTGAAAATAAAGTGGTGTTAGATAAGGATGCTGATATTGAGGCATTTGACTATATGAAAAAAATGCTTGCTGATAATAGTCAATTATCAAAGGAAGAGGCTATATCACATTTAAAAGAAGGCAGTCTTATGGCAATTGTGGGAAATTGCAGTCTTGTTAAGGAATTGTTAGATGACGAGACACTGGACATTGGATATATACCTTTCCCAGCTGGAAAAAATGGAGAACAGGTCGCAATGACAAGATATAATGCAGGTGGAGGATTTGTTATATCATCAGCTTGTAAGTACAAGGATGATGCAATGACTGCATTAAAACAGCTTATGAATTTAGAAAGTTTTACAAGTTACACAGATTCATTTTATATGATTCCTGTTAGCAAAGTTTCACTTTCAACCAATAAATATAAAAATATGGCAGATTGGAGTAATGTATATTCAAATATTCATAGACTTTCTGAAACGGATGTATTTATTAATTCGCCTGAGGGACTTTCAAATTTTATACTAAATTATATAGATTCTGATAAGACTGCAGAGCAGTTTTATGATGAATTTGAAAATATAATAAAGGGAAGCTATAAGGAAAAAGAAATAGAGGAAAAGTGATGATAAGTGATGAAACGTATATGAATAACTTTGATTTGCTTCTATGTAATTTATTGCAATATAATAAGATATTTTAGCTTTGAAAATTAATAGAAGGGGGAGATTGGAATGAAACTTTACAAGAAACGCGAGCTATATGGTTTTTTACTTGTACTGCCATTTTTGGTAGGATTCATGTTGTTTTACATTATACCTTTTTTTATAAGTGTAGCTTATACATTTACAAGTGGGATTGGAGGCTTGAAATTTGTAGGATTTGATAACTATATAGAGGTGGTTGAGAGCTATGCATTCAAGCTTGCAGCGGGAAATACGTTTAAATTTATAGGACTGGGTGTTCCGTCTATTATGATTTGTAGTTTGGTCATAGCATTGGCTATTCATCATTGCGTAGGAAATACCTCTTTCTTCAGGGCTTCATTTTTATATCCGATGGTAGTTCCTATCGGTTCAACGGTTATGTTTTTTCAGATTTTTCTTGCAGAAAAAGGTGTTTTAAATGACATATATACAAAATTAGGACTTCCTGTGAGAAATTGGTTGATGTCGAGTGATGCATTTTGGGTACTTTTGGTACTGTATATATGGAAAAACTGTGGATATAATATAATTCTTTTCCTTACAGGATTGAATACGATTCCAGCGGATTATAAAGAAGAAGCAAATCTTGAGGGCTGTTCGACGATGAGATATTTTTGGTATATAGAATCACCTCTTCTTATTCCAAGCTATCTGTTTGTATTTGTTATGTCTGTCATAAATGCCTTTAAGTGTTACAGGGAGGCTTATTTATTGAGTGGGCAATATCCAGATAAATCAATATATATGTTACAGCATTTTATGAATAATAATTTTGAAACATTAAACTATCAGAGATTGTCGGTTGCTGCGATCATAATATTTGCTGTTATATTTTTGGTAGTAGGAGTTATGTTTTTCTTAAAAGCCAGAGCGGAAAGGTAGGGAGGCTATGAATAATATTATAAAAAAAATAATACTGACACTGCTTTCATACCTGGCATTGTTTCCAGTTATATATACCATATGTAATGCTTTTATGGATACCGATGAGATACTGACTTATTATAATGGTATATGGGGAGAGGGAAGTATATTATTCCATATGCTGCCTGACAAAATCTCATTTGCATCTTTTAAATACATACTCAGCGGTACATCGGAATATCTTGTCAGATTTTGGAAATCTATGGCTATAACAACATGTATTGCATTGGGTCAGGTAATAGTATCCTTATTGGCTGGTTTTGGATTTTCAAAATTTAGATTTCGCGGAAGTAATATTTTGTTTGTAATCATAGTTATCCTGATGATGATGCCGTACCAGGTAACACTTGTCAGTAATTATATAATTTTGGATAAGATTGGTTTAATAGGGAAGTATTCTGCTGTAATTTTGCCAGGGATATTTTCTGCATTTGGTGTTTTTCTCATGAAGCAGTCTATAGATACAATTCCAGATGAATATTTTGAAGCAGCAAAAATAGATGGAGCAGGTATGTTTGCTACAATAAAATGCATTTTGTTTCCTATTATCAAGGGTTCTGCTGCGTCTCTGTTTTTACTTAATTTTATAGATAACTGGAATATGGTAGAACAACCTCTGATATTCCTTGGTGATGTAAGTAAATATCCACTTTCTATATATTTGTCACAGAGCATTACATTAGGAAATGGTGCGATATTTGCATGTGGAGTTCTTGCTATGCTTCCAATTTTTATATTGTATCTTAATTTTGGAAAATGGTTAGAGGAAGGTATTTCTACAACAGCTTTGAAATGATCATCAGGAAAGGAATGTATTATAATGTGGAAGATAAAATCATTTATCAGCATAGCTATATTGGCAGGATTAGCTGTATGTACTATTTTTGCAAGACAGCAGGAAATAAGGCAGATGCCGGTTGTGAAATTGGGTATACCATCATCTGGCATTATTGATGGGGTTGAATATGAATACGTTGTACCAATATATGTTGTGGATGAGATAGAAAAAGATGATGAAAGCGGAAGTTGTACAGCATTGATTTTTGTTCCTAAGGAAAAATCAACAGTTCATGGCATGGAATATATTACAGATGATCTGAATTTCTGCAGCATAGAGGCATATAATGATGAATATGCTGCAATCGGAAGGTATGAAGAAAATATGATTATAGGCTCAGATAAACAGATAAGAGCTGGACAGACAGTTATAATATCAAAATGATTTATTAGTGAATAAAAACAGTGTAAATATGAAAATTTCTGCTTGCAAAAACTTCTGTTTGTGATAAAATAAATGCTGTCAGATTGATTGACAACAAGCTATTTGAGTAATAATTAATAAACATAAAAGCAATGAAAGTGTATAGTAGATCATAGTACTACGATCAGAGAGAGGATGTCACCGGCTGAAAGCAGCCTCGCGAACAGGCTATTGATTGAAGTTCCCACCGGAGCTGCATGGATGAAGCAAAGCAGTAATTCATGACGTTTTATGTACGTTACACATATAATGAGAGTCCATGTTTATACAGTATGGAAATCAGGGTGGTATCGCGGAATTTAAGGTTTCGTCCCTATATAGGGGCGGAACCTTTTTTGTGCATAAACGGAGTATGATGAATTTGTAAATGCGCAAATTTATTTGCAGCATTTCTAAATGAAATCAGACAACGTAACAGAAAACGAGAATTGTAGCTGCGTTAAGCAGCGGGTAAGCCACGTAAGTGGCGAATTCGAGTTTGAGGTTACGTGTTTATACACATCTATTTATAAGAGAAAAATTATGAGGTGAAATTCGATGAGAGACAAAATTCAACAGATCAGAGAAAAAGCACTTGCTGAGATCGACAAGGCAGAAGGCCTTGAGAGATTAAACGATGTGCGTGCTACAATCCTTGGCAAAAAGGGTGAGCTTACAGCAGTCCTTAAGGGCATGAAGGATGTAGCTCCTGAGGATCGTCCAAAGGTAGGTCAGTGGGTAAATGAAACCCGTGAGGCTATCGAGGAGCTTCTCGAGGAAAGAGTAAAGAAATTTGAGGCTGAGGCATTAAAGCGCAAATATGAGAGCGAGAAGATCGATGTCACAATGCCTGCAAAGAAACGCGAGAAAGGTAATCTTCATCCTGTAACACAGGTAAAGAACCAGCTTTCTGAGATTTTTACCTCTATGGGATTTGAGGTATATGAGGGAACAGAGATCGAGAACGATTACTACAACTTCACAGCCTTAAATACACCACAGGATCATCCGGCACGTGATATGCAGGATACATTCTATTTATCACCGGAATTTCTGCTCCGTACACAGACATCTGCCGGACAGATCCATGTAATGGAAGCAAAGAAACCTCCTATCAAGGTTGTTTCTCCGGGAAAGGTTTTCCGTTCAGATGATGATGCAACACATTCTCCAATGTTTACACAGATGGAAGGACTTGTAGTAGACAAGGGCATCACACTTTGCGACCTCAAAGGTATGTTAGACCAGTTCGTAAAGAGAATTTTTGGAAAGAATGTTACAACTCGTCTGCGTCCTTCATATTTCCCATTCACAGAGCCTTCTGTAGAGGTTGATGTAAGCTGTTTCCAGTGTCACGGAAAAGGCTGCAAACTCTGTAAGGGTACAGGCTGGATAGAGGTCTTAGGTGCCGGAGTTGTCAATAAAAAAGTCCTTGAGGGCTGCAACATAGACACAAACGAGTATAGCGGATTTGCATTCGGTATCGGTATCGAGCGTATCGCAATGCTCAAATACGGCATCAATAATATCAAGCTCTTATTTGAGTCAGATCTTCGTGTATTAAAACAGATCGATGACAAATAAATAGATTACAGGAGGCAGAAATTATGTTAACACCACTTAGCTGGTTAAAAGATTATGTAGATATAGATGTAACTCCAAAGGAGTTAGAGGAAAAATTATTCTCATGTGGTTTCGAGGTTGAGGAGTCATATGAGGTTGGAAAAGATATTTCAAATGTAGTAGTTGGTCTTGTGGAGGAATGTGAGCCAATCCCTGAGACACACTTAAGCCTTTGCAAGGTAAATGCAGGGGAACACGGAACTTTCCAGATCTGCTGCGGTGCAGATAATGTAAAGGCAGGAGGCAAATTTCCACTCGCACTTATCGGTGCAACAGTATATGCCACAGCAAAAGATCACGTTACAATAGAGGGCGTGATGGAGATAAAACAGGGCAAGCTTCGCGGATATGATTCTTTTGGAATGTTATGTTCAGGTGTAGAGCTTGGTTTAAACGAGGATCTTTATCCGGGCGCAGGATACAACGGACTTTTAGTTTTACCTGAGGATGCAGAGGTTGGAGCAGATGTTAAGCCTATCCTTGGTCTTGACGACTGGATCTTTGACATCGCTATCACAGCAAACAGACCTGACTGCCAGTGTATCTACGGTATGGCAAGAGAAGTTGCAGCTGTACTCGGAAAAGAGTTAAAAGAGCCTGCACTTGATTTTACAGCAGATGATGTAAAGAAAGACAATTTCAAGGTAACAGTTGAGGCACCGGATATCTGTCCTAGATATACAGCACACTATGTACATGATGTAAAGATTAAAGAGTCACCTGCATGGATGAGAAGACGTCTGGCACTTGTTGGAATCGGATCTATCTCAAACGTGGTAGATATAACTAACTTCATCTTAAAAGAGCTTGGACAGCCAATGCACGCATTTGATTACTCATACCTTGAGGGGGATGAGATCGTTGTAAGACGCGCAAATGACGGTGAGAAGATCGTGACACTTGATGAGAAAGAGTTCGAGCTTAACAACTCAAATCTTGTCATCTGTGACGGAAAGAAAGCTGTTGCCCTTGCCGGTATCATGGGAGGTCTTAACTCAGAGATACAGGATACAACAACAGAGGTAATGTTTGAGTCTGCAAAATTTGCAAGAGACAATATCAGAAAGAGTTCCCGTGCTTTAGGACAGGCTTCTGATTCGAGCGCACTTTACTCAAAGGGCGTAAATGAGTACACAACAGCAATGGCTATGAAGAGAGCACTTCACCTTATCGAGGAGCTTGACTGTGGTAAAGTTTCAGCTGCACACGTAGAGGTTACAACAGGTAACTCACTTGAGCCAAGAGAGATGAAGGTAAGTATCGCAAAAGTAAACGGAGTTTTAGGTATTGAGGTTCCTACAGAGGATATCATAAGAATACTTACAAACTTAAACTTTGCACCGACTGTAAATGGAGACGAGCTTACACTCATGATCCCTGCATACCGTGAGGATATGGAGGATTATCCGGATGTTGCCGAGGAGGTTATCCGTATGTATGGTTACGATCACGTAATCCCTGCATTCATGCCTACAGCAAATGTGACACTCGGAGGACTCAACTTAAGACAGCAGACAGAGCGCAAGTTAAAAGAGACTCTCTGTGCAGCAGGAGCATATGAGGGAATACATTACTCATTCTTCTCGCCATCAGACCTTGATCTTTTAAGACTGCCTGAGGATGCGCCTGAAAGACATGCTATTAAGCTTATCAACCCTATAAATGTGGATCTTTCACTTATGAGAACTACACTGGCATCTCAGATGCTTTATGCTATTGCAAGAAATCAGAAGAAAGGCATTCTTCAGGGAAGAATTTTCGAGCTTGGAAATATCTTTATTGCTAAGGAACTTCCGCTTACAGAGTACCCAGATGAGAGAGAGACTCTCTGTGCAGGCGTTTTTGGAGAAGAGGAGTCATTCTTTACATTAAAAGGCCTGGCAGAAAATGTGGCAGATGCACTTGATATAAACTTTACTTACCAGCCGGCAGAAAGAACATTCCTTCATCCGTATCAGACAGCGGAAGTATTCTGTAACGGTCAGTATATCGGATACCTTGGAAAAGTAAGATATGAGGTATGCGATGATCTTGATATGAGAGTTCCTGCTTATGTGATGGAGCTTGATCTTCGAGTGCTTTCACAGTGGTATGGCAAGGACAGAGTATTTACTCCAATCTCAAAATTCGATGATGAGAAGAGAGATTTCGCATTCGTTGTAGATAAAGATGTCACCTGTGAGCAGATCGAAAATGGCATCAAAGAGGCATGTGATTATGTTTCTGAGGTTACACTTTTTGATGTATACGAGGGCAAACAGCTTCCTCCAAACAAAAAGAGTATGGCATTTAATGTTGTATTCACACCAAAGGATGAGGAGCTTAAGGCAAAGAAAGTTGAAGGCTTCGTAAAGGATATCCTTGATCATCTTAAGGAGACAGCCGGAATCACACTTCGAGGCTAGGAGAAAAATTATGGACGTAAAAGATTTTGATTACGATCTGCCTGAGGAGCTTATCGCGCAGGATCCTTTAGAGGACCGCTCAAGCTCAAGACTCATGGTGCTTGATAAAAAGACCGGAGAGGTCAGCCATCATGTGTTTAAGGAGATCATAAACTATTTAAGACCGGGTGACTGTCTGGTGTTAAACAACACTAAAGTCATTCCGGCACGTCTGTTTGGTGTAAAGGAAGGAACTCTTGCAAAAATAGAGATCCTTCTTTTAAAGCGCAGACAGAATGATGTGTGGGAGACACTTGTAAAACCGGGCAAAAAGGCAAAACCGGGGACAAAGATCATATTTGGTGACGGAATATTAGTCGGTGAAGTCATAGATGTGGTCGAGGATGGAAACAGACTCATACAGTTTACTTATGATGGTATTTTCGAGGAGATACTCGATAAGCTAGGACAGATGCCGCTGCCACCTTACATTACCCACCAGTTAAAGGACAAAAACCGTTATCAGACAGTATATGCCAAATATGACGGTTCTGCGGCAGCACCTACAGCAGGACTTCATTTTACAAAAGAACTGCTTTCTGCCGTAAAGGAAAAGGGTGTCGATATCGCAGAGGTTACACTTCACGTGGGACTTGGCACATTCAGACCTGTAAAGGTGGATAATGTCTTAGATCACCATATGCATTCAGAGTTTTATATGGTATCACAGGAAGCCGCAGACAAGATAAACACTGCAAAGAAAAACGGAGGCAGAATCATATCTGTTGGAACTACAAGCACACGTACACTCGAGTCGGCAGCCGATGAAAACGGTATGTTAAAGGAGTGCAGCGGCTGGACAGATATATTTATCTATCCGGGATACAGGTTTAAGGTGATAGATTGTCTTATAACAAACTTCCATCTGCCGCAGTCCACACTTGTCATGCTCGTATCAGCGTTAGCAGGAAGAGAGCATATACTTGCCGCTTACAAAAAGGCAGTTGAGGAAAAATACAGGTTTTTCAGTTTCGGGGATGCTATGTTTATTACAGACGATATAGATATTAATTAGACGCAACTGCAGTTATTTATGCTTGTAAAAATAGCACAAATATACTAATATATATTTAAATAAATCAGACGGGGGAGAAGTCCATGGAAGAAAAGAGAAAACATAAGCGTCTTGATATTGACGTGTCTGTACAGCTTGAGAGGCTTGATGAGGATGGAGTTACAACTCTTAAATATTGTCACGTTGACGTTACAGATATATCAAGAAGTGGTATTGGATTTAAGGCAAACGTACCACTTGAGGTGCATACATACTACGATACAAAGATACAGATCTGGACAAAAGAGGTGGTAGATGCTGTTATCGAGATCGTACGCAGAACACAGGATGAAGAAGGAGTATATCATTACGGTGCAGTATTTATCGGTATGACAGATACTGATGCACTAAAGATTGATATTTATCAGATTTTCAATGATTTATAAAGTTAAAAAAGTAGATCATCCACATGATATAGTAACCAGTGTACCTGGCTCAAAAAGTATCACAAACAGAGCCCTTTTAATCGCTGCACTCGCCAATGGGCGCAGCGTTTTAAAAGGGTGTCTTTTTAGTGATGATTCGAGACATTTTATTGATGCATTGATACAGCTAGGATTCCCGGTAGCGGTGGATGAAGAAAAAAAGGAGATAACTATTACGGGATTTGGAGGAAAGATCCCAAAGAACAGGGCAGAGATTGATGTAGGAAGCGCGGGAACTGCTGCACGTTTTATCACGGCACTGCTTGGTCTGTCAAAGGGCAGATATCATATTACAGCCTCAGAGCAGATGAAGAAGCGTCCGATGAAAGATCTTCTCGTGTCACTTGAGAAGCTCGGTGCTCATATAGAGTATGACGAAGAAGAGTATCATTTTCCGTTTGTGATAGGAAATGATGGAGCATATGCAAAAAGCGTAGATATCAATGTGGACAAAAGTAGCCAGTTTTTGAGTGCGCTTTTGATATCGGCAATGGTAATGGAGAAGACATTTACGATCAATGTGACAGGTTCACATGGTATGTCTTATGTCGATATGACATTAAAGATGATGTCACAGTTTGGAATGGATGTGATATGCGATAGTAAAAAGGGCAGCTATATTATTGAGGAAGGTTCTTCATATAAGGCTCTCGAGTATGATGTAGAACCGGATGTATCGGCTGCATGCTATTTTTATGCAATGAGTCCTCTTCTTGGAGTAAGGTCACAGGTACGTGGTGTCCACAAGAAAAGCCTTCAGGGAGATGTGGCATTTTTTGACGTACTCGTTGATATAGGATGTACTCTGTCAGAGGAGAAAGAGGGCATTTTATGTATCCCGCCTTGCAACGGTCATATGCATGGTGGCAGATGGGATTTGTCAACATTTTCAGATCAGGCACTTACACTTGCGGCAATAGCACCGTTTGCAAAAGAGCCGGTGGAGATAGACGGTATATCGCATATCAGACTGCAGGAATGTGACCGTATAAATGCCATACTTGTAAATCTAGGAGCAATGGGTGTAAAAGTAAATGAGACAGAAACAGGACTTAAGATATATCCGCCTTTAGATGCTGCAAAGCCTTGCCAGATAAAGACGTATGAGGATCACAGGGTAGCTATGTCATTTACGCTTCCAGGACTTGTAAATGATGGCATTGAGATCATTGATCCGTATTGCTGTAGAAAAACATTTGAGAATTTTTATGAAGTGTTAGAGAAGAGTGTATACTAGAAAATAAAAAGTCGGAAGGTTTTGTGCCTTCCGACTTTTTATCTGCGATATATGGTGTAGTTGCGCTCAGAGAGTACTTCAATCGCTGCCTCGAGAGCTTTTTCATCATAAAATTCGATACGCAGCACTCCGTCCTCGAATTCGCGGTTGTTAATGATACCGATATTTTTAAGATTTATGCCTTTAAATGCTAAAAGACTGGCGATAACAGCGATACCGCCTGCTTCGTCTGCCAGATCCACGAATACCTCGTGGAAATCTTTTCTGATTTTAGAACCTGGAAGAGTGAGGGAATCCCTGTAATTTTTTGAGTCCTGGAAATAATCCATAAGAGCCTTGGAGTTATCCTGTGCAATTAAATCGCGTAAATTATGGAAATTAGCCTCATACTGATCCATAAGGGATAAAAGTTGCTCTTTATTGGAGCGGCAGATATTTTCCCACATGACAGGAGAGGATGCTGCAATTCGAGTGACATCGCGGAAACCACCGGCTGCGATAGTCTTCATTGTCTCTTTTTCAGAGTCAATGTGCTCCACAAGATTGACGAGCGAGTATGCGATCATATGTGGCAGATGGCTTATGGCAGCTGTAGCATGGTCGTGTTCATTGTAATCGAGTATGAGCGCTATTGAACCAAGTGATATTACAAAAGACTTAAAATCAGCCAGATTTGTTTTGGTGGTTCTAGCGGTCGGTGTGATTATATAATATGCATTTTCAAGAAGCTGTTTGTCGGAGTTTAATATACCTGTTTTCTCGGAACCTGTCATAGGATGACCACCGATGAAATTGTCTTCTAGTCCGAGTTCTATGACTGTCTTGTGTATCTGTGTCTTTGTGCTTCCGACATCTGTTATGATACAGTCAGATTTAATTATATCTTTTAATTCTCTTAAATATCCGATATTGTTGTTGACCGGTGCACAGAGGAAAATGACATCACATGTATTGAATGCCGTAAGTGGCAGTAGTTTGTCATTTTCGATGAGACCGAGTCCGAAAGCGTCATCTATAGTGGTCTGATGTCCGGCAGTTGCTATTATATGGACATTTGGATCGTTTTCTTTCATTTTTCTGGCTATTGAGCCGCCTATCAGGCCAAACCCTATAAAGCCGACAGTGTTAAATTTCATAGTATTTCTCCAATATTTGATAGTTACCGCAACTGTAATGATATCTGCAGCTACGATTGTCATAGAAATATAATAACAGCTTTAATGCGATAAAGCAATAAATAATGCAGATTGGCATAATAAACAAATTGGATATTGTGCACAAAAGTATTGCATATTATAACAAAGATTAGTATGATATAGCTATAATATAGGTGGTGCCACACTAAAATAACATGTGGGAAGTTTGAGTTAGTTATCTACATAACAATTTATAATATTAAAGAAAGAGAGAAATGAAATATGGGAGATCCAATAAAAGAAGTGCAGGAAATACGTGACAAATTTACTGAGTATTTAATCCCGGATAATGTGGATGAGAGAACGAAACAGATAGAAGAAGTATTAAATATATTTGATAGAATAAAAGAAGAGACAGACCTGTTTCAACCGTCAGGTTTTAAAGGGAAACTGGAAGCAATATTTAAAGATTATGATGATATAAACAAGAAAGGAAAGGTCCCTGAGAAGGAAGAGTATGATAAACTTTATGATATGTATAATAGGTCGGCATTGATGGATGTAGAAAAAGTTCCAGCTCAAGTGGAGTATGGTAAAAAAGCAGAGTATCAATTTCCTATAGAAAATAGAGAAAAAGATGACTATGTGAAGAATGTACAAAGACTTTGGACATTTTTGAAGGTATTTGCTAATGTAGTGGCAAGGGATAAAGAAATAACTTATACGGAGCAAGTAAAACAAGAGTTCGATAAGGTCTTCGATTCAGCCTATGCAGAATACAAGAATTCAGTCAAGAAAAACGCACCAGCAGAGAAAAAGGAAGAGAAAAAGGAAGAAGAAAAGAAACCTAATGAGAATAAGGACGAGAAGAAAGAGAAGGCTAAGGTAGAACAGATTCAAAAGGAAGAAAAGCGTCCTAAGGTGATTATAGAGCAGACAGTAGAAACATATAAAAAAGCAAAAGATAAATTTTTAACCGAGGTAACGGATGCATTAGCAAGTGCTGATGCCGATGATAAAAGTAAATTTCCTGAATGGGACAAGACTTTAAAGACGAATCTGAACACATTGCAGAGACTGGAGTATATTAATGAAATAATTGACTTCAGTGGTAAGAAACTTAGTGAACTAGGAAAGAAAAAAGAAGAGTTAAAGACACTTCAGGAAAGTCTAGGAAAGCTTGCAGATAGGAAAGCTATTGATGACGTTGAAGAGGATAAAAAGAAACTTGATGACAAGAAAGCAGAACTGGAAAAGGCAATAAACAGATGGGGATACATTCAAAACTTAGCTTTTAAATTGAATCATGAGCTTAGCGATGAGGTAAATGAACTGAAGGATGCTTTGATCTCTTTCAAGGCAGTAGCAGAAGAAGAATTACGTGTAATCAGTGGTCACGCAGATGCCTTCAACAGTGTTTTAGATGCAGTGAATGCATATAGCAATGTTAGCTCGAAGAATGAATGTGAATGTGCGAGAGATCTTTACAAAGCATGCAGAGAATATCTGAATGCTCATACCGGAGGTGATGGCTCTGCGCAAGATGAAATTGGAGGACAGGGAACACAAACAGGAAGAGTACGTAAGGCCGCAGTAGTAAAGATTCTGGAAATTATGGAATTTAGAGCTAGTCGAAATGGAGGATATAATGAGTTTGATGCTGCAAAGTCTTCCTACGAGACTTTCTACATGGATAAGTACAAGAAATGGGAGACTCCTGAATTGGATTTTTTGGCTCTTAAAGGTTCACTTGCTAGAAGATCAAAAGCTAATATTGCTCCACTACAGATTGAGAAACCGACTTTTATACAGAAAGCCGAGTTCATAGATAAAAAAGCGTATGCAGAGCTTGAGAAAGTTACAGCCGGATACACAAAGAAGCAGACAGCGCAACAGAAAAAATTAGCGGAGGAGCAGAGAAAACAAAGACAGTCGGCACCAAAAGCAAAGGCTTAAAATATATTAATGTATTAGGGAGGTACTTGAAATGAATGTTTACACTACTGATAAGATTCGAAACGTTGTACTTTTAGGACACAGCGGCTGCGGTAAGACATCACTGGTTGAGGCTATGTCATTTCTGGCAGGACAGACTACGAGGATGGGGACGATAGCAGATGGCAACACGGTAAGCGATTTTGACAAAGAAGAGATAAAACGTCAGTTTTCCATACATACATCGGTCGTACCGATAGAGTGGGACAATGTCAAAATAAATATTCTCGATACTCCTGGATTTTTTGATTTTGTGGGAGAGGTAGAGGAAGCTGTATCGGTAGCTGATGCTGCGATCATAGTAGTATCCGGAAAGGCTGGCATACAGACAGGCACAAAGCGCGCGTGGGAGATCTGCGAGAAGTATAAGCTTCCGAGGATGATATTTGTAACGGATATGGATATCGACAATGCAAGCTTTAAGGATGTGGTATTAAATCTTCAGGAACTGTATGGTAAAAAGATAGCTCCATTCCATCTGCCTGTCAGGGAGAATGAACAGTTTGTGGGTTATGTCAATGTCATCCAGCAAAAGGCAAAGAGATGGAATGATGCCGGTGGCATGGACAAATTTGAGGTACCTGAGTATTCAAAGGAAAATTTAGGCATATGCCGTGAAGCACTTCTTGAGGCTGTTGCAGAGACGAGTGAAGAGTTCATGGACAGATATTTCGGTGGTGAAGAGTTCTCAGAAGATGAGATAAGAGCAGCACTTCGTGCAAATATCATCGAAGGCTCTATCGTGCCTGTACTCATGGGATCAAATATCCTTGCAAGGGGCATGTATACACTCATGGCTGATATCGTAAAATATCTTCCAAGTCCAGAGAGAAGAAGCTGTACGGGTATTAATACAAAGACAAATGAGGTATATAATGCTGATTATGATTTTGCAAAGGCAAAGTCAGCCTATGTATTTAAGTCAATAGTCGATCCTTACATCGGTAAGTATTCACTTATAAAGGTTAATTCAGGAGTATTAAAGACAGATGATGTGCTTTACAATTATCACAGGGATACGGATGAAAAGATAGGAAAGCTCTATGTATTAAGAGGTGCAAAGACTGAGGAAGTAAAAGAACTTCATGCAGGGGATATCGGAGCACTCGCAAAGCTTTCAAAGACACTTACCACAGATTCCCTGTCTACGCGCAATATGCCTGTTACATATCTTAGAACAAGCATTTCAAAGCCTTATGTAGCAATGCGTTACAAGGCAAAGAAAAAGGGCGATGAGGATAAGATCTCACAGGCTTTACAGAAATTGTTAATGGAAGATCTGACACTTAATAACGTAAATGACAGCGAAAATGGTCAGACTGTATTATATGGCATCGGTGATATGCAGCTTGAAGTGGTTGCAAGCGAACTGCTTGAAAAATACAAAGTAGAGATCGAGCTTTCGCGTCCGAAGGTCGCATTTAAGGAGACTATCAGAAAGAAATCCGATGTGGAGTATAAATATAAAAAACAATCAGGCGGACACGGACAGTACGGACATGTAAAGATGACCTTTGAACCATCCGGGGACATGGATATGCCGTATGTGTTCGAGCAGACCGTAGTCGGTGGAGCCGTTCCTAAAAACTTCTTCCCGGCAGTGGAAAAGGGGATTGCCGAGTCGGTAAAAAAAGGACCTCTTGCGGCTTATCCTGTTACCGGAATAAAAGCTGTGCTGTATGACGGCTCTTATCATCCGGTTGATTCATCAGAGATGGCATTTAAGATCGCAACGCAACAGGCCTTTAAAAAGGGTATACTAGATGCACAGCCAGTCCTTCTTGAGCCTATAGCATCACTTAAGGTGGTAGTACCTGAGGTGTATACAGGCGATATCATGGGCGAGCTTAATAAGAGAAGGGCAAGAGTCATGGGTATGAACCCGTCAGATAATGGCTGTCAGGAGATACTGGCGGATATACCGTATCTGGAATTGTACGGATACAACGCAGCACTGCGTTCAATGACGAGCGGTAGCGGTACATTCTCATATGAATTTGCCAGATATGAGCAGGCACCGGACGATGTTGCCGCAAAACAGATAGAAGAAAGGGCAAGTAAACTTGTTGACATTGAAGAGTAAAATAGCTGGAATTGTATTACTAATATTATTTTTTACTAATATTCAGGTATTTGCATCAGAGGAGCTAAAGGAGGCCGATAAGGCTTCCTTTAGCTCTAATTTTTCAATACAGGCATTTTTTGGTGAAATGTCGGAAAATGACGGTGTGTCATATGTATACTATGTTCTCGGTGGAGCATCAAATAACGTCAATAATCGTGACTTTATAACACCGAAACAAAAATACATGGGACTACGTGAACCACATAAGTTTGGATATAAATTCGATGGCTGGTATCTTGACAAGCATTTTACGCAAAAAGCTGATGTACTGACCTATGAAAAAGGCAGAGGCTATATTGTATATGCAAAATGGGTCAGAAGCATAAACAATGAATATAGCGTAGAACATTACAGTTATAAGAGTAAAAAACACTCCGGCAATATACTGTTAAAAGACTGCGATTATGATTTTATAGATGAAATAAATATTCCGGGTATGCCGGAGACAAAGGAATCGGATTTTCTAAATAATTATATTTTCAGTGAATCACAGTGTCCGCAGGGGATATGTATCACTCCGGACTACGTGCTTATCACGAGCTATTCCAATGATAAGGGCGCACTTGGGGAGCTTATGGTATTTGATCGGACCGATGGGGAATATCTTGTTACGTTAGGAATGGATGCAAAAAGCCATCTTGGAGGAATAGCCTATGACGGAGAGAATGTATGGGTGTGTAATTCTTACGATACGACAATAGAGCGCATATCGTATGATTTTATAGATCTTATGGCAACAGCCAATTCAAAACAGGTCGTCGATGCGACGGGAGTGGTAGATGTTTTTGAGGTGGACAATAAGCCATCGTGCATTACTTACTATGGAGGTAGACTCTGGATTGCTACACACAATATTCTTATGAAATCAAAGATGGTGGCATATTACTATGATACAAAGGAGGATAAGCTTACAAGTTTAAGCTCGTACACGATACCTGCGAGAGTGCAGGGAGTAACATTTGATGAGAGTGGAAAAGTATATCTTAGCACATCCTATGGCAGAAATGTGTCATCCTATATCAAGTGTTACAAATCACTGATTGCACTTTCGTCGAGGCCTAATGATCCTGATATTACAATTGAAATGCCACCAGGATCGGAGGAACTCGATGCTGTGGACGGTAGTATATATGTAATATTTGAATCTGCCGGGGAAAAATATCTTGAGGGTACAGACGGTAAAGGAAACTCACCTGCGCCTATAGACAAGATACTTTGCATAAACACGGATTCACTATAATTTCGTACCCACACCTCAGGTGGCACCGTTAACATTCTGCATATGGAAGGTTTAACTGTTTATACGCTATGTTATGATAGCCATAACTAAGTGTTACATTAAGCTTGAAAAATAATATTGACATAAAAAGTATAATTGTATACAATTATTCAAAAGAAAAATAAGTCACGGGAGATGTGAAAATGAGAGAAGTTTTAATGAACAACAAAACAAATCTGCTACAGCTTGAGGAGCATTTTTACCAGTTGGCAGATGTTGAGACCCCGAATACTTTTAGAAATCTCTTTCCTTATTCAGAAATTCCTAAGATAGCATTCAATGACAGAATCGTACCTCACAATATGCCTGAGGATATATGGATCACTGATACAACATTCAGGGACGGACAGCAGTCGAGAGCACCATATACTACAGATCAGATTGTTACAATATATGATTATCTTCACAAGTTAGGCGGTCCGAAGGGCAAGATCAGACAGAGTGAATTTTTCTTATACAGCAAAAAAGACAGGGATGCAGTGTATAAGTGTCTTGAGAGAGGTTACGAGTTCCCGGAGGTTACTGCCTGGATACGCGCCAGCAAAAAGGATTTTGAACTTGTAAAAGAGATAGGACTTAAGGAAACCGGTATTTTAGTAAGCTGCTCAGATTACCACATCTTCTATAAGATGAAAATGACAAGACGTGAAGTTATGAATATGTACCTGGGGGTCATAAGGGAGTGCCTTGAGACAGGAATCAGCCCAAGATGCCACCTTGAAGATATCACACGTTCGGATATATATGGATTTGTTATTCCATTCTGCGTTGAGCTTATGAAGCTTCAGGATGAATACAAGATACCTATCAAGGTAAGAGCCTGCGATACCATGGGATATGGAGTTAACTTCCCTGGGGCGGTTATCCCACGAAGTGTACCAGGTATCATCTATGGTCTTAATACACATGCAGGTGTGCCTTCATCACAGATAGAGTGGCACGGACACAATGATTTTTACAAGGCGGTAAATAATTCTACTACAGCATGGCTTTACGGAGCCTGCGGTGTAAACTGCTCACTGTTTGGCATAGGAGAGAGAACAGGAAATACTCCTCTTGAGGCTATGGTATTTGAGTATGCACAGCTTAAGGGTACACTTGACGGAATGGATACTACAGTCATTACAGAGCTTTCAGAGTACTTCGAGAAGGAGCTTGGATACGTACAGCCAAGCAGGACTCCGTTCGTGGGAAAGAACTTTAACGTGACAAGAGCTGGAATACATGCAGACGGACTGTTAAAAAATGAGGAGATTTATAATATATTTGATACAGGTAAATTCCTCAACAGACCACCTCTTGTAGCAGTATCAAATACATCAGGCCTTGCAGGCATAGCACACTGGATCAATACATATTACCGTCTTCCAGATGAAAGAAAGATAGATAAGTCATCACAGCTTGTGGCCATGGTAAAAGAATGGGTTGACGAGCAGTATGATGAGGGCCGTGTGACTACGATCACGGACAATGAGCTTGTAGTAAAGATAACAGACTGCTGCAAAGAGCTTGATATAGTTTTATAACAGGGGAAATAAATATGTCGCATGATAATTACAGCCTTAGTGCCAGAGTGTACAACCACATAAGGGATGGTATACTGGCAGGCAAATTTGCAAAAGGCGAAGAGCTTAAGGAAAAGGCTATCGGAGATGAACTAGGGGTAAGTCGTACTCCGGTAAGGGAAGCCTTGCGCCAACTTGAGCTTGAAGGGTTGGTTTCGATCATTCCAAACAAAGGAGCTTTCGTGGAAGGTGTATCCACAGATGACATAAGAGATATATATGAGATAAGAGCATTGCTCGAAGGACTCTGCGCCAAGTGGGCAGCCACACGGATATCTGATGAGCATATGGCTCTTATGGAGGAGAATATTTATCTTTCAGAATTTCATGAAAAAAAGGGAAATTCCAAGCAACTTCTGGAACTGGATAACAAATTCCATGAACTATTATATGAGGCTTCGGGCAGTAAAGAGCTTATGCGTGTGTTAAAGGAGTATCACGAGTACGTCGGCAGAGTAAGAAAAGTTACTCTTGGAGAGACAAAACGAGCCAAAAACTCCACATTTGAACACAAACAGATATGCGAAGCTATTAAAAATCACAACGCATCACTGGCACAGAAATGTGCCCAGGAGCATATAAACAATTCCAAGGAAAATATGGAAAAACTTGGTTGGGAAAACCTCATTAAGTAAAGGAGATTAAAGTATGAACAAGATTACGATGACAACACCCCTTGTAGAGATGGACGGAGATGAGATGACAAGAATTCTCTGGCAGATGATAAAGGATGAGCTTTTAAATCCTTTCATCGACTTAAAAACAGAGTATTATGATCTCGGCTTAGAGGAGCGAAATCGTACTAACGATCAGGTTACAGTTGATTCTGCAAAAGCAACAATGAAGTATGGTGTTGCGGTAAAATGTGCAACTATCACACCAAACGCAGCAAGAATGACAGAGTATGATCTTAAAGAGATGTGGAAGAGTCCTAATGGTACAATAAGAGCCATGTTGGACGGAACTGTTTTCCGCGCTCCTATCGTTGTAAAAGGAATAGAGCCAAATGTAAAGAGCTGGGTTAAACCTATTACGATTGCACGTCACGCATATGGTGATGTATACAAGGCCACGGAGATGAAGGTTCCTGGTGCAGGAAAGGCAGAGCTTGTATTTACAGCAGAGGATGGAACTGAAACAAGAGAACTTATCCATGAGTTTAAAGGTGCAGGAGTTATTCAGGGACAGCACAATTTAGATGAGTCTATTGAGAGCTTTGCACATAGCTGCTTTAAGTATGCGCTTGATACAAAGCAGGATTTATGGTTTGCAACAAAGGATACAATCTCAAAGAAATATGATCACACATTTAAGGATATTTTCCAGGAGATTTTTGATGCTGAGTACAAAGAGGCATTTGATAAGGCTGGAATTACGTATTTCTACACGCTTATTGATGATGCTGTTGCCAGAGTTATGAAATCAGACGGTGGTTTTATCTGGGCATGCAAGAACTATGACGGAGATGTAATGAGTGATATGATATCATCTGCATTTGGTTCACTTGCCATGATGACTTCGGTACTTGTTTCACCTAATGGATATTATGAGTATGAGGCAGCTCATGGAACAGTTCAAAGACACTACTACAAGCATTTAAAAGGCGAGGAGACTTCTACCAACTCAGTAGCAACTATCTTTGCATGGACAGGTGCACTTAAGAAGAGAGGAGAACTTGATTCAAATCAGGCACTCTGTGATTTTGCAGACAAGCTTGAGGCTGCATGTATCAAGACTATAGAGAGTGGAAAAATGACAAAAGATCTTGCGCTTATTACTACAATTGAAAATCCTACAGTATTAAACAGCGAGGGATTTATCAAGGCAATCAGAGAAGAACTCGAAAAAACATTATAATTTTTCCAGAAGAAAACCCGGGACTTTGCAAATTTTTTGACTGTTAAATTCTTAACACATTGACAGAAGCCGTTCAAAAAATTATAATTAGTCTTGGGTTTTTTGTATTTAAAGGAGGAAATTATTTTGAATAAAGAGATTTCACAGGCAGTCATAAGAAGAATGCCTAGATATTATAGATACCTCGGAGAGCTTTTAGATGAGGGTGTAGAGCGCATATCATCAAATGATTTAAGTCGTAGGATGAAGGTTACGGCATCCCAGATTAGACAGGATCTGAATAATTTTGGCGGCTTTGGACAGCAGGGATATGGCTACAACGTGCAATATCTGTATGAAGAGATTGGCAAGATTATGGGACTTGATACTGAGCACCATATCATAATAATCGGTGCAGGTAATCTGGGACAGGCACTGGCAAATTATGTGAAGTTTGAACGCCTTGGCTTTCGTATAGTAGCACTTTTTGATGTAAATCCAGAGCTAAAGGGCAGGAATGTGCGAGGCATTCCGATTCTTATGCTTAATGATCTGGATGAATATTGCAAGACGCATGATGTTGACATCGCAGCTCTTACCATGCCAAAATCAAAGGCCGATACTATAGCACAGAAGCTTGTCGATTTGGGCATAAAGGCGATATGGAATTTTGCACATGTGGATCTTGAGATACCGGACAAGGATGTAGTGGTGGAGAGTGTTCACCTCTCAGACAGCCTGATGCAGCTTAGCTACAATATCGTAAAGAATTCAAAACAGTAATCTAAGAAGGTGGGTCAATGAAAGATAGTGAAGCTTTTGAAAGCGCACTTAAAGGTAAAAAAATTCCTATTCTGGTTCTGGATCAGAAGTGGCATAGACTTTTTGCAATACATGGAAAAACAGACGAGATTGCTAGCACAGAAAAAGAGCTTGATGAGCTCTTAAAGACGCAGGGCAGATGCAATAATGACCTAAAGGAACTTAAGAAATTAAAGTCGCAGACTATGTCAAACATAGTTGCCAATATGGGCGACGATGAAGAAGAAAAGCGGGATAGGGATAAGCAGATCATTGATGAAATAAATGAGAGAGTCGACAACATAGAAGAAGAGCTTGTCGATACAAAGAAACGCATAACCGAGATAAATGAAAAGCTTATGCTTTTATCTATGGACTATTTCGGCGAAAAACTCGAAAAAAATCGTCAGGAATCAAAAGAAATAGACGAATGGATAGCAAATATCAGGGTTGAACTTAAAAAAAACGTTATAAAAAAACAAAACAGAGACATAAATAACAGGGAAATCTATTCATATCTTCATGATATATTTGGCGCTAAGGTGCTTGATCTTTTTGATATCGAGTATGATGACCCGATGGTATTTGATGCGGATAAGAGGGATTGATCTTGGAATATATCGTTACAGGCAATGAAATGAAGCTTCTGGACAATACTACATCAGACAGGTTTGGTGTTCCGTCAGTGGTGCTGATGGAACAGGCTGCTTTAGGTGTTGTCCGGGAGCTTGTTGCATATTTAAAAAAAGAAAATAGGATTGCTGTTGTATGCGGCAAAGGAAACAATGCAGGGGATGGCATTGCAATAGCAAGGCTTTTAAGACAGGCAGGCTTTGAGGTATATGTGCATTATATATTTGGCAAAGAGTCATGCGGCAGCGAGCTTTTTGAATTGCAAAAACAAATATATCTAAATTACGGTTTTCCTGTGATAGAGGATATAGCTGATGTGACAGAGTGTGATGTCATAATAGATGCAGGTTTTGGCACAGGCTTACAAAGAGACATATGTGGCGGGTGTGCGAAAGCAATTGATTTATTAAATGCATCTTTAGGTTATAAAATCGCTATCGATGCGCCATCAGGTGTGGACTGTGACAACGGACATATACTTGGAACTGCATTTATGGCGGATGTTACATATACATTTTCTTACAAAAAGACTGGACTGCTTTTGTGGCCGGGAAGCGATTGTTGCGGAGAAGTAAAAGTAGTAAAGATTGGAATTGACGATTATAGTTTTTGTGGCAATGTGCCAAAGCTTATGACACTTACCAGAGATGATCTTTGTAATATGCCAAAGCGTCCGTCACATTCAAATAAGGGTACATTTGGAAAGCTTCTTGTGATAGCAGGAAGCTATAATATGGCAGGTGCAGCAGTTCTTGCAGCAAAAGCAGCATACAAAAGCGGAGCCGGACTTGTAAAAGTGATAACACCGGAATCAAATCGTATTATCATCCAAAACAGTGTACCGGAAGCACTTCTTGACGCATATGATAATATAGAAAATGACATTAAATGGGCATCAGCTATCGTGCTTGGCCCAGGAATCGGTAAAAGTAAAGAAGCCTGTGATATAGTAAAGTATGTGCTAAAAGAAGTCGATGTGCCGCTTCTTATAGATGCGGATGCGTTAAATATTATATCAGAGAATAAAGAGCTGCTTAAAGAACATAAAATGCCTGTTATAGTTACACCACATCTTGGCGAGATGTCGCGCCTTATGGGTATTTCTATTGCTGACATACAAAATGATATCATTGGTACAGCGAGAAAATTTGCAAACGAATATGATGTGGTATGTCTCCTTAAGGATTCAAGGAGCATTACAGCTTACTCTAATGGCATTTCTTATATAAACTTATCTGGTAACAGCGGTATGGCAACAGCGGGAAGTGGAGATGTTCTTTCTGGTATTACAGGGGCTCTTTTAGCTCAGTGGCAGGATGCAAAACGTGCAGCAGTATATGGTGCATATATCCATGGACTTGCAGGAGATGAGGTATTTGCAAAAAAAGGTTCACATGGTATGGTAGCAAGTGATATAATAGATGGGTTAGATAAAATATGGATTAAGGTGAATTAAAATGGCAATTAACAGAGTAAGAGCAGACATAGATCTCGATGCAATTCTTTACAATATGGAGTCAATGCACAACAAATTAAAACCAGGCACCAAAATGGCGGCAGTCATAAAGGCAGACGGCTATGGACACGGAGCAGCTGCTATCTCCAAGGTGCTTGAGGATCTTCCATATCTGTGGGGATATGCTGTTGCTACAAGCAATGAGGCTATGGAGCTTATTGCTGCAGGCAGAAAGAAGCCTATACTTATTTTGGGTTTGAGTTTTCCGGAACAGTTTGAGGAGATTGTGGACAATGATGTGCGCCCGGCAGTCTGCACATATGAGGCTGCGCAGGAGCTTTCAAAGATTGCATCAGCTAAAAACAAGATCTGCAATATACATATAAAGATAGATACGGGAATGAGCCGTATAGGTTTTCAGGTTACTAAAGAAAGTGCAAAAATAATTGCACAGATCTCTAAGCTTCCTAATATTATGATCGAGGGTGTTTTTACTCATTTTGCAAGGGCTGATGAAATATCAAAAACTCCGGCATATGAGCAGCTTACTCTTTTTAATAAAATGACAGCAATGATTGAGGCAGAGGGAGTAAACATCCCAATAAAACACTGCTCAAACAGTGCCGGTATCATTGAGATACCTGAGAGTAATATGGATATGGTAAGAGCCGGTATCACACTTTATGGACTCTGGCCGTCAGAGGAAGTTGATAAAACAAAGATTTCACTTAAGCCTGTTATGTCACTTCACAGCAGGGTTGCATATGTAAAAGAGCTTGAGCCGGGACGTTGTATCAGCTACGGTGGTACATTTACTGTAGAAAAGAAAATGAAAATTGCAACTGTACCTGTTGGTTATGGGGACGGTTATTCAAGAGGCTTGTCAAATAAAGGCTGGGTACTAATCAAGGGAGAAAAAGCTCCTATTTGCGGAAGGGTATGTATGGATCAATGTATGGTTGATGTCACAGACATCCCTGATGTAAAAGCTGGAGATAAAGTTACTCTGATTGGCAGGGACGGTAATGAAGAGATCACGATGGAACAGCTCGGAGAACTTTCGGGTAGATTCAACTATGAGTTTGCCTGTCTTATAACTCCACGAGTTCCAAGGATCTACCACAAAAAATAAAAAAATAAAGAGCCTGAAAACAGGCTAAAACTTTATACATAGGAAAATATTATGTTATATGCAATTATAATTTTAGCAATAATGGATGTGGTACTGTGCGTACTTATCAGTGTATTGCTTTACGGAATGAAAAACAACAAAAAGACCCTCGATGGTATTCTAGGAAACGATGATGTAACCGAGGAAGAGATCATCTCGATGGTTAGAGAGGGACACGAACAGGGAACTATACTTGCTTCAGAGGCTGAGATGATTCACAATGTGTTTGAATTTGATGACAAAGAAGTAAAAGATATCATGACACATCGTAAGAATATCGTAAGTCTCGATGGAGATATGTCATTTATAGATGCAATCGAATTTATCATAGATACCGGTAAATCAAGATTTCCTGTTTATGAAAACGATGTGGACAGTATTATCGGAGTTTTACATATAAAGGATGCATTTACATTTTTTGAGAAAAATGAAATATTTCGAACAAGTATAAAAGATATAGACGGGCTTATAAGACCCGTTGACTTCATTCCTGAGACTGTAAATATCAATGACCTTTTTAAGACAATGCAGTCTAAAAAGAGCCACCTTGCAATGGTAGTAGATGAGTATGGTCAGATATCAGGACTTGTTGCTATGGAGGATATTCTAGAAGAACTTGTCGGCAATATCGAGGATGAACATGATGAGGAAGAGTCGTTTATACAAAGAAATGATGATGAGACATTTATCATGGATGGTATGACTGAGTTTTCAGATGTAAAGGATGCCTTGGGACTTCCGCTTGAGGATGATGCCTACGAGACATTAAACGGTTTCATTGTGTCACTTTCAGATAAGATCCCGCAAGAGGGAGATAAGACGGTGATAAATGCTTATGGATATGAATTTTCTGTCCAGAGCGTCGAGGATAAAGTTATTCGTCAGGTTATGATCAGGAAGGTTAATGATACTGAACAACTTGCACCATCAGACAAAAAATGATATTATAGGGTATGGATAATTTTTAGAAATTAGAAAAGAGGAAACAAATTATGTCAGGACATTCAAAATTTGCGAATATCAAGCATAAGAAAGAAAAGAATGATGCAGCAAAAGGAAAAATCTTTACAATGATCGGACGTGAGATCGCTGTTGCAGTTAAAGAGGGCGGACCTGATCCAGCAAACAATTTCAAGCTTGCACAGATAGTTGCAAAAGCAAAAGCAAACAACATGCCTAACGACACAATCGAAAGAGGTATTAAAAAAGCTGCCGGAGATGGCAATAATGTAAATTACGAAACAGCTACATACGAGGGATATGGTCCTTCAGGTACAGCAATCATAGTAAAATGCCTTACAGACAACAAGAACCGTACAGCAGCCAATGTCCGCAATGCTTTTACAAAAGGACAGGGAAGCATTGGAACACAGGGATGTGTATCTTATATGTTTGATGAAAAAGGACAGATCATCATCGACAAGGAAGAGTGCGATATGGATGCAGATGATCTTATGATGCAGGCTCTTGACGCAGGTGCAGAGGACTTTGCTGAAGAAGAGGACAGCTACGAGATCACAACAGCACCTGCTGACTTTGATGCAGTAAGGTCAGCACTTGAGGAAGCTGGAATCCAGATGGCATCAGCAGAGGTGTCCATGATCCCTCAGACATATGTTACACTTACTGATGACGCCGATATCACAAATATCGGACGTATATTAGATCTTTTAGACGACGATGACGATGTCCAGGAAGTATACCACAACTGGGAAGAGTAAAATCGTAACAGAACGAGTAACAGATTTTAAAATAATAGATTAGAATATAATGTATTTTAGCGGGAGGAGTAATATGAAGAAGATTCTATTTGTAGCTTCAGAGTGTGTTCCATTTATAAAAACAGGAGGCCTTGCAGATGTATGCGGTGCACTTCCTAAAGAATTTGACAAAGAATACTGGGATGTAAGAGTAGTAATACCTAATTATAGCTGTATACCGGAGCATTTCCGCAACAATTTCGAGTATGTAACACATTTTTACATGAGCTCAGGACCATATGTGCAGGATAAGTATGTAGGCGTGCTTAAGTATGTACAGGACGGAATAACATACTATTTCATTGATAATCAGGAGTTTTATACTGGATTTTCTCCATATACTTCCGACACAAAGTTTGAAATAGAAAAATTTACATTTTTCGATAAGGCTGTTCTTTCAATGCTTCCGCTTATTGATTTTAAGCCGGATATCATACATTGTCATGACTGGCAGACAGGATTTTTGCCTGTATACTTAAAGAATGAATTCTCTGCTAATCCATTTTTCTGGGGCATAAAGACGATCATCACTATTCACAACTTAAAGTTCCAGGGTGTATGGGACAAAGAGTGGGTACAGGGTGTATCAGGCCTTACAGATGATCTGTTTACACCAGACAAACTTGAGTTTAATAAAGATGCCAATATGTTAAAGGGCGGACTTGTATATGCTGATTATATCACTACAGTCAGTGATACATATGCCGGTGAGATTCAGACAGAGTATTATGGCGAGGGATTAAACGGCCTTTTGAGTGCCAGACATTTTGATATGCAGGGTATCGTAAACGGTATTGACTATGGTGTATACAATCCACAGACTGATGGCAAGATATATTGTAATTACAATGCAGACGATTTCCGCAAAAAGAAGTTCAACAACAAAACAAAACTTCAGCAGGAACTCGGACTTGCTGTGGATAAGAAGAAATATATGATAGGTCTTATTTCACGATTGACGGATCAGAAAGGACTTGACCTTATCAATCATGTGATAGAGGGAATTGTCGATGATTATACGCAGTTTGTAGTTATCGGAACTGGAGATCCTCAGTATGAGAATATGTTCAGACACTATGCATGGAAATATCCAGATCGAGTATCAGCCAATATCTGCTACTCAGATGATCTGGCTCACAAGCTTTATGCTGCGGCTGATGCATTCCTTATGCCATCACGTTTTGAACCATGTGGACTGACACAGATGATTTCATTTAGATACGGTACAGTGCCTATCGTTCGTGAAACAGGTGGACTTAAAGATACTGTTTTGCCATACAATGAGTATGAGAATACAGGAGACGGATTCTCATTTACAAATTATAATGCAGATGAGATGCTTGCTGTTATCAACTACTCAAAACACGTCTTCTTTGACAAAAAGCGTGAGTGGAATCAGATTGTTGACAGAGGTATGGCGAAGGATTTCTCATGGAATGCTTCTAAATTCAAGTATGAGGGACTTTACAATTACCTCATTGGAGAATAAAAATATTACAATTTTATATACTAAGTGCGGACTGTTTGGTCCGCACTTTTTATGTGCTATATGTGAATAAAATTTAATGAAAAATTGTCCGGAGTATGTTATTATATATTTTGTACTTTAAAAATCGGAGGTTAGTTACATGGCAACGAGGAAGAAATCCTCATCTAAAAGAAAAACAAAAAAGGAGAGAATGGCAGAAATAGAAAGACAGCAGGCTTTTAAAAAAGAAGTTTTCTTGTGGATTATAGTAGCTGTTTCAATCCTTTTATTTATAAGCAATCTTGGCATAGGAGGCCACGTTGGCAGTGCTGTCAGCGGCTTCCTTTTTGGCGTATTCGGAATGGTGGCATTTATTTTTCCAATAGTACTGCTGGTGGGCAGTTTTTTTGCAGTTTCAAATAAAGGCAATTCTTATGCCATTATGAAGCTAGTTATGGTGATACTGCTCATCTGGTTCATATGCGTATTTATGTATCTGGCAGTGTACAGCGGTGATGCGATAGATCCGGTGCGCTCATATACGGACAGTGTGCAGAGACATTCAGGAGGCGGCTTCTTTGGCGCACTTATAGGATATTTCCTGGTGCCGTGGTTTGGACTTATAGGCTCATATGTTGTAGATATTGTTGCGATGATCATATGCATAGTCCTCATTACAGGAAAATCACTTATGAAGGGTATGAGAAACGGTGGACGAAAAGTATATGAGTCTGCAAAAGAAAATAATGAGCGTTATCAGGAGTACCGCGAGTACAAATCAAAGGAGCGCGACTCTGAGGAGCGCACACAACGGAAAAAACGCGCGGATATTAAGCCTGAGGATGTGATCCCGGAGAAGAAAAGCAGACGCGCGCAGCGCAGGATGGATAATAAGATCACAGGTGTTTCCCTTGATACAAAGATAGAGGGAGGATCAGGCCAGGATATGGATGAGATGGGCGAGGTACATATAGAAAATTATCCTGATTTTCCGAAGGTAAAAGAGAAAAAGATCACGAACCTAAAATCGGGCGAGATAGTGCAGAAGCCTGATTTTGGTGTGCCATCCCAAAAGACAGCAGTAACACCTGTCGAGGCGGAGGCTGATCCGATACCGATCATTGGTGCTGGAATAGAGGATGAGATCACGGATGCCTTAGGCAGACAGACCTTAGAACAGATAAATGGTATGGAGGCTGTAGAACCGGTTTCTGAGCAAATGCCGGCAGAGCCGGAAACGAAAAAGGCAGCAGTTAGCGAGCCACCTGTAGCGGAACGCATGAAAAAGAAAGCAAAATCCAGTCAGGATGAACTGGCACAGGAGGTAGATAAGGTAAGCGAACAGATTGCATTACATGATAGCGATAGTGCAACAAGCCAGTGCAATTATGTATATCCGACACCGGAGCTTCTAAAGTCTGCTGATAAGAGTAAGACTGGCGATTCGCAGGCACATCTGCGTGAGACTGCTGCAAAACTTGAACAGACGCTTAAGGTGTTCGGAGTAAACGCAAAGGTCAACAATATAAGCTGCGGTCCTGCTGTTACAAGATTTGAGATAACACCGGAGCTTGGTGTGAAGGTAAGTAAGATAGTAAACCTGGCGGATGATATAAAGCTTAATCTTGCAGCAGCAGATATACGAATCGAAGCACCTATACCGGGAAAGGCTGCTGTGGGTATTGAGGTACCTAACAGCCAGAGCGTTGCGGTATCCTTCAGGGAACTTGTGGAGTCCGAGGAGTTTAAGACTGCAAAATCAAAGATCGCCTTTGCTGTTGGGAAAGATATTGCCGGAAAAGTAAAGGTTGCGGATATTGCAAAGATGCCGCATCTTCTCATTGCAGGTGCGACCGGATCAGGAAAATCGGTTTGTATCAATACGATCATCATGAGTATTCTCTACAAGGCAAGACCTGATGAGGTCAAACTTATCATGATAGATCCAAAGGTTGTAGAGCTTAGTGTATACAATGGCATACCGCATCTTATGATACCGGTAGTCACAGATCCTAAAAAAGCGGCCGGCGCGCTCAACTGGGCTGTTTCGGAGATGACAGACAGATATGAGAAATTCGCCAACAACGGTGTAAGAGAGATAAACGGCTACAATGCCATGATAGATGCGATGGATGGTCCTGAGACTGAAAAGCCGCAGAAAATGCCGCAGATTGTTATTATAGTAGACGAGCTGGCAGACCTTATGATGGTCGCATCAAAAGATGTCGAGGAAGCAATATGCCGACTGGCACAGCTTGCCCGTGCCGCAGGAATACATCTTATCATAGCGACACAGAGACCATCTGTAAATGTTATTACAGGTCTTATCAAGGCAAATATGCCAAGCCGTATCGCATTTGCAGTAACAAGCGGTGTGGACAGCCGTACTATTTTGGATATGAACGGAGCTGAAAAACTGCTTGGAAAAGGTGATATGTTATTTGATCCGCAAGGAGTTCCAAAGCCTCTGCGTGTGCAGGGAGCATTTGTTTCAGACAAAGAAGTTTCTGATATTGTAAAATTTATTATTGA
>CAVICC010000012.1:32868-55177 GCA_963641405.1 bacterium
GCACAGTACAGTAATGATGTACAGGAAAAAATGGAAAGTCTGTCAAACAGCACATCAAATACCACAGTTACAATATCAGATGTGGAAAATTCTGATGATGGAAGAGACGCATATTTTGTGGAGGCAGCAGCTATTATCACTGACAAGGAAAAAGCATCCATAGGTATGCTTCAAAGATATTTAAAAGTTGGCTTTAACAGAGCCGCGCGTATCATGGATCAGCTTGAGGAAGCTGGGGTAGTTGGTCCGGAAGAGGGAACAAAGCCACGCAAAGTCCTTGTGAAAAAAGAAGAATTGGATGCGATTCTTGAAAATAACAATTAATTACAAATAATAATACAAAGGAGCGAGAAAATGAAAACTGATATTCAAATTGCACAGGAGGCAGTAATGCTTCCAATAAAAGATGTAGCAGCAACGATCGGGATTAATGAGGATGATCTCGAACTTTACGGAAAGTATAAAGCAAAGATCTCAGATGATCTTATAAACCGCTCAAAGGATAACCCTGATGGAAAACTTATCCTTGTAACAGCCATAAATCCTACTCCGGCTGGAGAGGGCAAAACTACGACAAGTGTTGGACTTGGCGAGGCATTTGGAAAACTTGGAAAAAAGGCACTTATTGCTCTCCGTGAGCCATCACTTGGACCTTGCTTTGGTATCAAGGGTGGAGCTGCTGGTGGCGGATATGCGCAGGTAGTTCCTATGGAGGATCTTAATCTCCATTTTACAGGAGATTTCCACGCCATTACATCAGCTAACAATCTCCTTGCAGCTCTTTTAGATAATCATATTCAGCAAGGCAATGAGCTGGGAATAGATCCACGCCAGATAAAATGGAAAAGATGTATCGACATGAACGACAGGGTGCTTAGAAATGTGGTTGTTGGTCTTGGAAGCAAGATGGATGGAATGGTAAGAGAGGACCATTTTGTTATCACAGTTGCATCGGAGATCATGGCTATACTTTGTCTGGCTGATGATATGGCAGATCTTAAAAAACGCCTTGGCAGGATAATCGTAGCATATACATTTGATGGTAATCCTGTTACGGCAGATGATATTCAGGCGACAGGCTCTATGGCAGCCCTTCTTAAGGATGCCTTAAAGCCAAACCTTATCCAGACACTTGAGCATACACCGGCTATCGTACATGGCGGACCGTTTGCCAATATTGCACACGGCTGCAACAGTGTAAGAGCTACAAAGACAGCTCTTAAATTAGCTGATTATGTATTTACAGAGGCTGGCTTTGGCGCAGATCTTGGAGCAGAGAAATTCTTTGATATAAAGTGCCGTATGGCAGGTCTTAAGCCTGATGCAGTAGTTCTTGTGGCTACTATAAGAGCGCTCAAATACAATGGTGGAGTGCCTAAGGACGAGCTTGGAGCAGAAAATCTTGATGCCCTTAAAGCCGGTATCGTAAACCTTGAGAAACATATCGAGAACTTACAGAAGTTTGGTGTGCCTGTAGTAGTAACACTCAACTCATTTGTCACAGATACAAAGGCTGAGACTGATTTTGTGGAAAAATTCTGCAAGGATAGAGGCTGCGAGTTCGCTCTCTCAGAAGTTTGGGAGAAAGGCGGAGAAGGTGGTATAGAATTAGCTAACAAAGTACTTGAGACATTAGAGAACAAAGAAAGTCATTTTAAAGTATTATATGATGATGATCTTTCGCTCAAGGAAAAGATCGAGACAGTAGCAAAAAAGATCTACGGAGCAGATGGAGTTACATATTCTCCTGCAGCAGAGAAGGAATTAAAGAGAATCACAGATCTTGGCATGGGCAATTTCCCAGTCTGTATGGCAAAGACACAGTATTCTTTGTCTGATGATGCCAAGAAGCTTGGAAGACCTACCGGCTTTACTATTAATGTCCGGGAGGTATACGCATCAGCAGGTGCAGGTTTTGTGGTTGCTATAAACGGTTCAATAATGACTATGCCGGGACTTTCAAAGAAACCGGCTGCATATGGTATAGATGTAGATGACAACGGTGTTATCACAGGATTATTCTAGGAGGAAGAATGGCTAATCTAATTGACGGAAAATTAATTTCAGCACAGATCAAAGATGAATTAAAAGAAGAAGTGGCGCGACTTAAAGAAAAGGGAATAGAAGGATGTCTTGCAGTAATTCAGGTGGGAAGCGATCCGGCTTCATCTGTATATGTGCGCAATAAAAAAAGAGCCTGTGAATATATTGGTATCAGATCGCTTTCATATGAGCTTCCGGAGGATACAAAAGAGGCAGAACTTTTAGAGCTTATCAGAAAGTTAAATGATGATGAGAGCGTAAATGGCATACTCTGCCAGCTTCCGCTTCCTAAGCATATTGATGAGGATAAAATTATAGATACAATAGCTCCGCAAAAGGATGTGGATGGATTCAGTCCACAGAGCGTTGGAGCCATGGTCATCGGAAAGCCGGGATTTTTGCCATGCACACCGGCAGGTGTCATCCAGCTTTTAAAGAGAAGCAATATCGACATAGAGGGCAAAAACTGTGTAGTTGTAGGCAGAAGCAATATAGTTGGAAAGCCTATGGCAATGCTTATGCTAAGAGAAAATGCAACAGTTACTATCTGCCATTCAAGAACAAAGGATTTAAAGGCTGTATGCAGTCAGGCTGATATACTTATCGTTGCTATTGGCAAACCTTTATATATTGATTCCTCATATGTAAAGGATGGAGCTGTTGTTATTGATGTAGGTATACACAGAGATGAAAATAATAAACTCTGCGGTGATGTTGATTTTGATGATGTTGCTCCAAAAGCATCAT
The DNA here is from genome assembly GCA_963641405.1 of bacterium. Taxonomy (GTDB): domain Bacteria; phylum Bacillota; class Clostridia; order Lachnospirales; family Lachnospiraceae; genus Roseburia. Next base: position 35,659 of record CAVICC010000012.1, read on the forward strand.
ATATTACACCAGTGCCGGGTGGAGTAGGACCTATGACTATTGCTATGTTGATGAGCAACTGCGTAGAGTCCATGAAAAGATTGTAAAAATGTTTAAAATAAATCTTTACAAGAGGATTTGATGAATGAGATGTGCTAAGTGTGGTGAAATATTAAAAGAGGGCAGTCTGTACTGTAATGCCTGCGGGGCACCAGTACAGATGGTACCAGATTATAATGAATTTGATGATTATCTAGATCATCTTGTAGGGGAGGATGATGAGGTAAAACCGGTCTTAGATAAATCTGATATCAGTACTTCAGCAAAAAAAAGATATGACATTAAGAGTACTGATACAGACGAAAATATGCAGGAACAGGATTTGCATATGCACGCGAACAAAATGCGAAAGGCTAAGAAAACACAGCAGCTGACTATTATTATCATATCTATTGTGGTAATATTGATTGCTATTATAATTTTTGCTGTTGCAGTGACTGGAAATGTGCAAAATTCGCATGATGGATCATTTGACTATCAGGTGGAACAGGCTAAAAAGGCGTATGATTCGGGTGATATGACAGAGGCTATATCATATTATGAGAAAGCACTGTCAATAGATCCGGATAATGTGGATGTAAGATATGAGCTTGCAAAAATTTACCAGAAAAATAAGGATACTGATGCAGCACTAATATTGTATCAGGAGATCATAAAACTTGATCCAAAAGATGAGGATGCATACAAAGAACTCATATCCATTTATGAGTCAGAAAAAAATTATGATGCAATAATTTCGCTTCGTGACAATACAAAGGACGAAAAGATATTAAAACTTTTCGATTCTTATACTGTATCCGAACCTCAGTTTAGTGAGAATAGCGGTAAGTTTGGAGAAGCACTAGAGCTTACTATAAAGGCTGACAATAATGATAAGATATATTATTCATTTGATTCTGATGATCCGGTAAAAAAAGGTGAGCTTTATTCAAAACCTATTATGCTAGATGAGGAAAAGACTTACAAGATCAATGCTGTTGCTGTGGATGACAGGGGGATAAGCAGTGAAATGGCATCTGCAAAGTATGAGATTGAGTTTGAAGCACCTGATATGCCTGATGTGGATCCTGATGGTGGTTCATTTGGTGCACAGACAGATATATCTATCACAGCACCGGCTAATTGCAAGGTATATTATACGTGGGATTCTACAGATCCTAGTGCAGATTCGCAGGAGTATACAGTGCCTATTCCTATTCCGGAAGGCAATAATGTACTTTCAGTTATAGCTATAGACCAAAATACTGGAAAATGCAGTGATATTTACAGATCAAGATATGAATTCTATAAGAGTGATCAACAATAGAATAATAAAGAACGCAAAAATGCGATATGGTTTTCCATATCGCATTTTCATAATTGTTTATTTTTTACAGTTACAATGCCTCGATATCCCCAGGATTCTGTGTTGAAGTGTAGTATGCTTTCTGTGTGTAATAATCAGTGAAATATACATATTTTGAGGTGACATTTATACTGCTGTATTCACCTTTTTTTAGTTCCATGTATCCGGAACCATCGTTTCTTATTACACACAAAGCTGGATCATCTCCACCGCGCTGGTAGAATATGTAGCTTCCATATACATTAAAAAGTTCGATATTGCCTTCGGTAAGAGTAACAGGGTTTGGTGAATTTGTATTTACATGAACTATTGCATTATTCTGATCGACATCCATATAGTATACATTTGAATCATCTATAACTACTGGTTTGTAGCAATTGCAGTCGAAGAACAAAGAGGCTGTCTGGGATGCTGTATCATATCTGTATAGCTGTCCGTTATTGGGATTGTTGTAGTAAAAATACTGTCCAGATGCATTGCAAGTAAAAAGATAATGGCTCATTATCTGCTTTTTTTCGGTACCATCAATTTTAACTCGGTACAGTGTAGTTGCGGTTTGTGTGTCGTAGTGAAGATAATATATGTAGTTGCCGATAAGCGAGGCATATATACATGGATCCGGATCTAATATTACTGTTTTACCACCATTTCGAGGCATGCGGCAAAGACTATTTCTGTTATATGAAAATAACATCTGGCTTGTTATTTGGCTGTTATTATTGCGCACATAATAGATATAATTTTTGTCTGCATTTATATACATTACGGTGTCGTCGCACAGCTTTTTTTGATTGCTTCCGTCAGCATTCATGGAATAAAGTCTTCCATTGTCATTTTGGTTAGAAAAAAATATCTCACCATTACTTTCGCAGAAAAGGCCAGCGTTGTACAGATTACCGGCTGTATTTCCGTTTATATATGATGAGTTAAATTTGACTTTGTTATAAAAATGATAGTATATTGCAAAGCCGGCTATGCATATTATTACAACTGGAATTATTATTTTAATATATTTTTTCATTATCCCCACCCCTGATATTTTCAACATTAAATATATTATATCTTTATGCTGTAAATCTTTCAAGGATTGCTTGCCTTTCATTTGTGTTTGTAATATTATTTTTAATATAAACGATTAGGAGCACATATGGAAGATTTAATTAAATTAAGAGAGTCTATAGATGAGATAGACAAAGAGATAGTAAGACTTTATACACAGAGGATGGGTATTTCTGAGAAAGTCGCAGAATACAAGATCGAAACTGGAAAAAAAGTATTTGACAAAGAGCGTGAGAATAGCAAGCTTGCAAATCTATCAAAGCTTGCTGTGGATGAGTTTATGGAGCATGGCATAAGAGAGCTTTTTGAGCAGATTATGTCTACGAGCAGAAAGAAACAGTACCAGCTTCTGACAGAGCACGGTATTGTGGAGCAGGAGAATTTTACAGAAGTGGATAAGCTTGATTTTTCCAATGCCAGGATTGTATTTCAGGGTGTTGAGGGGGCATATTCCCAGCTTGCCATGAAGACATATTTTGGCGAGAACTGCAATGGTTACAATGTAGATACATGGAAGGATGCCATGGAGGAGATAAAGTGTGGCAATGCAGATTTTGCAGTGCTTCCGATAGAAAATTCTTCAGCAGGCATCGTATCAGAAAATTATGATCTTCTCGTAGAATATGACAATTATGTTGTTGACGAGCAGATCATAAGGATTGATCACAGTCTGATGGGTGTCCCGGGTGCGAAACTTTCGGATATTAAAACAGTTTATTCGCATCCACAGGCTTTGATGCAGTGTTCGGATTTTCTTGATGAACACAGGGATTGGAACCGTATATCTTTAAAAAATACTGCCTTTTCAGCTAAAAAAGTAAAGGATGAGGGGGATATATCGCAGGCTGCTATAGCCAGTCATATTTCGGCTGATATATATGGACTCAAGGTGCTTGAGAACCGTATTCAGGATAATAAAAATAACGCTACAAGATTTATTATAGTATCAGGTAAGAAAATATGTCGCAAGGACTCAGACAGGATAAGCATATGCTTTGAGACACCTCATAAGAGTGGTGCACTCTATCATATGCTCGCACATTTTATATACAATGGAGTAAATATGTTAAATATTCAGTCACGTCCTATTTCCGGCAAAGCATGGGAATATCGTTTCTTTGTGAATTTTGAGGGCAGATTCTGTGATACCGCAGTACAGAATGCGCTTAGAGGTCTTAAGGAAGAGACGATTTCATTAAAAATCCTTGGTACATATTAATTCATGATAAAAGGGGGAGCGATATGGCTGTAAGTACATTTGCTTCGATATATATAGGATCATTTGAAGTTACACTCAAGATTTTTGAGTTTTCAAATAAGAAGAATATAAGAACGATAGACGAGGTAAGTGCAAGACTTGACCTGGGAAAAGATACATACATAATTGGCAATATGGGATATGAGATGGTAGATGAGCTGTGTGACGTATTAGCACAGTTTAGAACCATCATGGATGGCTACAAGGTAAAGGATTATGAAGTGTATGCATCAACAGTCCTAAGAGAGATTTCTAATGAGCTGTTTGTGTTAGACCAGATACATCTTCGCACAGGCTTTGATGTAAAGGTTATAAGTAACTCGGAGCACAGATTTATAAGTTATAAGTCTGTTGCAGGACAGCAGCGCTTCGAAGATATCATTAAAAAATCAGCGGCTGTCATAGATCTTAGCGGAATAAGCATACAGATTACATTATTTAAAGCCGGACATATAGCAAGTACAGAGCATATGGATATTGGCACGATAAAGCTTAGGGAATTGCTTTACAAGCCGGGCTGTCCTGAGAAGCAGTATAGGAATAATATAGAAGAATATCTCAACAAAAAACTTGAAGTATTTTGCTCTCTTTATCTAAAAAAGAAGATTGACTATATAATTTTTATGAATGATTCGGGACTTAACCTGATGAAAAAAATAAGCAACAAAGACGAAAATTCAATACTTGATGCTGAGAAATTTCTGAAGGCCGTTGGAAAGCTTGAGAAAAAATCAGTTGAGGATATTATGGAGGAACTTAAACTTTCAAATGACAAGGAAAATTTTGTTATTCCCTCACTTATGCTCATCAAATCACTTATCATAAATCTTACTGCAGAAAAGGTCTGGATACCAGGAGTGAATATAAACGATGGTATAGCTTATGATTATGCCAACAGACATGCGTTGCTAAAGGGGCTGCATAATTTTGACGACGATGTAATTACTGCCGCAAAAGCATTATCTGAGCATTATAATAGCTATTCAAAGCATATAGAGGCGCTAAATATACTCTCAGTAAAGATATTTGATACATTAAAAAAATCACAGGGGCTCGGTGCAAGAGAGAGGCTTTTGCTACAGACTGCGACAATACTTCATGATTGTGGAAAATATGTCAGTCTGTCAAATGGTCCTAAATGTGCTTACGATATCATAATGTCGTCGGAGATAATAGGTCTTACCCACTCACAGCGCCAGATTGTAGCTCTTACAGTACTTTTTAACAGCCAGCCACTTTGCGAATATGAGAATGTATGTGATGAAATCACTAAAGAGGAGTATCTTGTTGTAGCAAAACTCTCTGCGATACTTCGCGTGGCCAATGCACTTGATCAGAGCCATAGACAGAAATTTAGAAATATCAGAATATCATTAAAGGGAAGAGAACTTATTATCACAGTTGAATCATTTGAGGATATGTCGCTTGAACAGATACTTTTTGAGAAAAAAACTTCGTATTTTGAAAATGTATTCAGCATAAAACCTATTCTTAAAGAAAAAAAGATCATGATGTAGGAGGTGAAAAGTATTATGGAAGAAAATGCAAGTTATACAGATCCGAAGTATTTTGATAATAGAGAGTTGAGCTGGATCAAATTTGATGTAAGAGTGCTCGAGGAAGCTAGAGACAAAACAATTCCACTACTTGAGAGACTTAAATTTTTAAGTATAACATCATCCAATCTGGATGAGTTTTTTATGGTAAGGGTTGCCTCACTTAAGGATATGGTTCATGCCAATTACAAAAAGCGTGATATTGCAGGAATGACCGCATCAGAACAGCTTGCAGCGATAAATAAACAGACTCGTGACATGGTGGACCTGCAGTACAGCACTTACAACCGTTCACTGCTACCACAGCTTAATAAAGAGGGAATATATATATACAGTAGACACGAGGATCTTGATGATAAGCAAAAGAAATTTGTTGATAAATATTTTGAGGAGGATGTATATCCGGTGCTTACACCTATGGCTGTCGATGCATCAAGACCTTTTCCTCTTATCAGGAATAAGACCTTAAATATAGCTGCACTATTAAGCGGCAGACAGACCAACAAAGAGATTGTATTTGCTACAGTACAGGTACCTGGAGTACTGCCGAGACTGGTACAGATTCCGGGGGAAGAGGGCACTTCGTGCTTTATCCTTTTAGAGCAGATTATTGAGAGAAATATAGGCAAATTATTTTCAAACAACAATGTTGTCTGTGCTTATCCCTACAGGATCATGAGAAATGCTGATCTTACTATTGATGAAGATGAGGCATCTGACCTGTTAAAGGAGATAAAAAATAAGCTTAAGATGCGCCAGTGGGGCGAAGTTATAAGGCTTGAAGTAGAGGATGGAATGGACAAAAAGCTGCTTAAGTTTTTAAAGAGTGAACTTCGAGTGGCTGCTGATGATGTGTTTGATATAGCAGGGCCTATAGACCTTACAGTACTCATGAAAGTGTTTGGAATTGACGGATTTGATCATCTTAAATATGTGCAGCCTACACCGCAGCGGGTGCCAGAGATAGGCGAAGACGAGGATATATTTACAGCAATAAGGCGCCAGGATATCTTTCTTCATCATCCATATGAGACTTTTGACCCTGTCGTTGATTTTATAAGACAGGCTGCAAAAGATCCTGATGTGCTTGCGATAAAGCAGACTCTCTACAGAGTAAGTGGCAATTCACCTATCATAAGCTCGCTTGAGCTTGCGGCCGAAAATGGCAAACAGGTTACTGTGCTGGTGGAACTTAAAGCACGATTTGATGAAGAACACAATATCGTATGGGCGCAGAAGCTTGAGAAGGCGGGATGCCATGTAATATATGGTCTTGTCGGACTTAAAACGCACAGTAAGATTGCTCTTGTTGTAAGGCGAGAGGAGGATGGCATACGCAGATATGTTCATCTTGGAACAGGTAACTACAATGATTCTACCGCAAAACTTTACACGGATTGTGGTATATTTACCTGCAAGGAGTCTATAGGAGAAGATGCCACTGCGGTATTTAATATGCTTTCTGGATATTCTGAACCGTCATCATGGAATGATCTTGTGCTTGCACCGTACTGGCTTAGGGACAAGTTCCTTTATCTCATAAAAAGAGAAATTAAAAATATAAAAGAGGGTGGTGAAGGCCACATAATTGCAAAGATGAATTCACTTTGTGATCCAAAAATTATTTCAGCGCTATATGAGGCTTCAGCAGCAGGGGTAAAAATTGACTTGATAATCAGAGGAATCTGCTGTCTCAAGGTGGGAATACCTGGAGTTAGTGAGAATATCACAGTAAGATCGATTGTCGGTAATTTTCTTGAGCACAGCAGAATTTTCTATTTTGAAAATGGCGGTGACTATGAAGTGTACATGGGAAGTGCCGACTGGATGCCAAGAAATCTTGACAAGCGCGTAGAAATAGTATTCCCGTTACTTGAAGATGATATAAAAGAAAAAGCATTGCATATATTGCAAGTGGAGCTTGCAGATACTGTAAAGGCCAGAGTTATGAAGCCGGATGGGGAATATGCCCGCGTGGACAAACGAGGCAAAGATATAATAAATTCCCAGAAACAGTTCGTTGAGGAGGCAAGGGCAGCAGTTCCGAAGATAGTCGATGAGAGTAAAGGAAGAATTTTTATTCCGGCTGAAAAAACTGTTGACACAGGAAATATACTGTGATATAGTTTAGAAGTTGTATGAAAACAAAGTAGAGTATCCACTCTCACCTAAGCGCAATTGAGCGACTTAGCGTTTATATTTTCAAACATTTGTGTTGAAGATTGTATAGTGGATAGTCTGCCTATCCACTATTTTTTATGGAGGTACAAGACAATTAGCGAATTAATGATTAATGAACAGATCAGAGACAGAGAAGTTCGACTGATTGGAGCTGATGGAGAGCAGTTAGGAATTGTTACTTCGAGAGAAGCTCAGAAAATTGCAGACGAAGCAGGACTTGATTTAGTAAAGATAGCGCCAAATGCGAAGCCGCCTGTATGTAAGGTGATCGATTATGGCAAATATCGTTATGAGCAGTCCCGTAAGGAAAAGGATGCAAAGAAAAAACAAAAGACCGTTGAATTGAAAGAGATTCGTCTCTCACCGAACATTGAGGCTAACGACTTGAATACCAAGATGAATGCTGCAAAGAAGTTCCTTTCGAAAGGAAATAAAGTAAAGATCACTCTTAGATTCAGAGGACGTGAGATGGCTCATATGAATGCAAGCAAACATATCCTTGATGATATCGCAGAGAATCTTTCGGATGTAGCGGTAGTGGAGAAAGCACCAAAGGTTGAAGGAAGAAGCATCGGTATGGTGCTGGCAGAAAAGAGATAACAATTTAAGGAGGAACACACAATGCCAAAAATGAAAACAAGCAGAGCTGCTGCAAAACGTTTCAAAGTTACAGGAACAGGAAAGTTAAAGAGAAATAAAGCCTACAAGAGACATATCTTAACTAAGAAAACAACAAAGACAAAGAGAAATCTTAGAAAAGCAACAATGACAGATGAGACAAATGTTAAGAATATGAAGAAGATTTTACCATACATGTAATCGTAGTTTTAGTTAAGGAGGAATCAATAAATGGCAAGAGTTAAAGGCGGTTTAGGCGCTAAGAAAAGACATAATAGAACATTAAAATTAGCAAAAGGATACAGAGGCGCTAGATCTAAACAGTATAGAGTAGCAAAACAGTCTGTAATGAGAGCACTTACAAGCTCATATGCAGGACGTAAAGAGAGAAAGAGACAGTTCCGTCAGTTATGGATCGCACGTATCAACGCTGCAGCACGTATCAACGGACTTTCTTACAGCCAGTTTATGCACGGATTAAAATTAGCAAATGTTGATCTTAACCGTAAAGTATTAGCTGATATGGCTGTTACAGATGCAGAGGGATTTGCTAAATTAGTAGATGTTGCAAAATCAAAACTTGCATAGTTTATATATCAAATAGAATGCCGGGATCATTTAGATCCCCGGCATTTTTTGTGTGGATTTTTGGAGGCGGTATTCTTTCGGTGACATCCCTTTTATTTTGTGAAATGTTTTGGAAAAATACAGGCTGTTGTCAAAACCGATGGAATTGGCAATTGCTGTTATGGACAAAGAGGAATGCTTTAGCAGATAACAGGCCTGTTTTATGCGAAAATCAGTAAGGTATTCCTTGGGAGATACTCCCAGTATACTTTGGAAGGAACGGAACAGGTGGCTGCGACTTAGGCCTATATATGATGCTATGTCCTCGACTGTGATCGGGTAGGAATAATTAGCCGAGATATATTCTATTCCTTTTTGTACATATGTATTGGCACTGTTTTGAGGCGATTGCGAGGTGGCTCCATTTATAAAAAGGGCAAGAGTGGTATAAAGACGCCCGGTCATTTCGAGTGCGTTTTCGAATTCGGTGCCGCGCGCATCGTATATGTGGATTAGCTGGCATTTTATCTCGTCACCGTTTGGAACATTTCTGATGTAAGGGCTGTTTTCTGTGAAATCTGTAGCGCGAAGTATCATGGCGGCATCACTGCCGGTAAAGCCAACCCAGGTATATTCCCATGGATCTTCCTCGTCGGCCTGATAGATCACTTCGGTATTTGGATAGACTAAAAATGCATCACCGGGGGTTAGAGTGTGCTGTTTGCCGTTCACAGTGTAGTGACCTTTTCCACTTATTATATAGTGTATCAGGTAGTGGTCGCGTATTCCGGGCCCCCACTGATACAGGGAATCACATTTTTGGAAGCCTACATTGTATACGGAGAGAGATACGAGCTCTTTTTCTTTAACTATGTAGGAATTTTTGTACTTATCATTCATATTTTATGTCTCCTGTATCGTATGCAACATTTTTACATATTTCTTCTACATTTCATTCTATACAAAAATGTGCAAATGCGCTACAATAATTTCAACAAAAAGAAAAGGAGATAATAATTATGGCAATTTTAGTTACTGGTGGCGCTGGATATATTGGAAGCCATACTTGTGTAGAACTTCTTGACGCAGGTTATGACGTAGTAGTACTTGATAACCTTTCGAATGCTTCTGAGAAATCTCTTGATAGAGTAAAAGCTCTTACAGGGAAAGAAGTAAAATTTTATAAAGGTGATATTTTAGACAGAGAGATCTTAAATGAGATCTTCAAAAATGAGAAGATAGACAGTTGTATACACTTCGCAGGGCTTAAGGCAGTTGGTGAGTCTGTTGCAAAACCTTGGGAATATTACAACAACAACATAGCGGGTACACTCACACTTGTAGATGTGATGAGACAGAATGGATGTAAGAACATCATATTCTCTTCATCGGCTACAGTATACGGAGATCCAGCACAGATTCCTATTACAGAGGAGTGCCCAAAGGGACAGTGTACAAATCCTTACGGTTGGACAAAATCCATGCTTGAGCAGATACTTATGGATATCCAGAAAGCTGATAACGAGTGGAATGTTATACTTCTTCGTTACTTCAACCCAATCGGAGCACACAAGAGTGGTACAATGGGAGAAAATCCAAACGGTATTCCTAACAACCTCATGCCTTACATCACACAGGTTGCTGTAGGAAAACTCAAAGAGCTTGGAGTATTCGGAAATGACTATGATACTCCTGACGGAACTGGAGTAAGAGATTACATCCACGTAGTAGACCTTGCAGTAGGACATGTAAAGGCATTAAAGAAAATCGAGGAGAAAGCAGGACTGTGCATCTACAATCTTGGTACAGGACATGGCTACAGCGTGCTCGATATTGTAAAGAACTTCGAGGAAGCAAACGATATCAAGATCCCATATTCTATCAAGCCAAGAAGACCTGGCGATATAGCTACATGCTACTGTGATCCTTCAAAAGCAGAAAGAGAGCTTGGATGGAAAGCACAGTATGGCATCAAAGATATGTGTGCAGACTCATGGAGATGGCAGAAGAATAATCCAAACGGATATGATGACTAAATAGAATTAAAAATCCCGCATCTTACATAATTGCATGAAGATGTGGGATTTTTGTGTGGTAGTATAGCTTTTACTAGTGAATAATATGAATAAAGAACATCCCAACATACGGCTTGAATTTATGATTCTTGCTATATGTTGGGATGTTCTCGGGTTGGGCTGTATTTAATTTAATAAATATCAGTGAGCAGTCCGTACGGGAATCGAACCCGTGTTTCCGCCGTGAGAGGGCGGCGTCTTAACCGCTTGACCAACGAACCGTGTATTATACTATCACGAAGTTTTATAAAATGCAAGCACTTTTTTAAAAAAACTTGCTTTTTAAAAAAAAAGGTGTTATCATATCCATGATAACAACGTTGACTAGATTGAGAGAGGGCAAAAGTCCTCTCTCAATTCACGTTTAAAACGAATTAAAGAGAGGTGGTAAATTTGTCAAAGGCAAGTATATATGAGGCAAAAACAGAAAGCTTTATCCAGCCAATACTCGAAAGGAAAGACTTCGAGCTTGTTGATGTAGAGTACGTCAAAGAGGGAGGATTAAATTACCTGAGAGCATATATCGACAAAGAGGGCGGAATCACGGTAAATGACTGTGAGGATGTTGCCAGGGAGATGAACGAGATACTTGACAGGGAGGATTATATTCCGGATTCTTATACATTTGAGGTCAGTTCACCAGGACTTGGACGACCACTCAAAAAGGAAAAGGATTATGTGCGCAATATGAATAAAGAAGTAGAGGTACGCACATACAAAAGCATCAACAGATCAAAAGAATTTTACGGTCTGCTGAAAGCTTACGATAAGGACACAGTGACAATAACTGATGAGGACGGCAATGACACTACATTTAATAAGAGTGATATCGCACTTATTCGTCAGGCATTAGATTTTTAATTTTAAAGCGCACGATAACACAAATAGGAGGAAAAAAATAATGAGCAATGAGTTATTAGAAGCGTTAAATATAATCGAGCAGGAGAAAAATATCAGCAAAGAGACTTTACTTGAGGCTATTGAGAACTCTCTTGTAACAGCATGCAAGAATCATTTTGGGAAATCAGACAATGTAAAGGTAGAGATCGATCCTGAAACATGTGCTTTCCAGTGCTATCAGGAAAAGACAGTAGTTGATGAGGTTATGGATCCTGTAGAGGAGATTTCCCTTGCGGCAGCACATCAGATTAACGGCAATTACCAGCTTGGAGATATCGTAAGAGTTGAGGTTAAGTCAAAAGAGTTTGGACGTATCGCAACACAGAATGCAAAAAATGTTATTTTGCAGAAGATTCGTGAGGAAGAGCGTAAGGTAATATTTGACGAATACAATAGCAAAGAAAAAGATGTTGTAACAGGTGTAGTACAAAGATACATCGGTAAGAATGTCAGCATCAACCTTGGAAAGGCAGATGCTCTTCTTACAGAAAACGAGCAGATCAAGGGAGAGGTATTTAATCCTACAGAGAGAATTAAAGTATATATTCTTGAGGTTAAATCTACATCAAAGGGACCAAAAATCCTTGTTTCAAGAACTCACCCTGAGCTTGTAAAGAGGCTTTTTGAGTCAGAGGTTACAGAGGTTAAAGAAGGAATCGTTGAGATCAAGGCTATCTCACGTGAGGCTGGAAGCAGAACAAAGATCGCTGTATGGTCAAATGACCCTGATGTAGATCCTGTTGGAGCATGCGTAGGTATGAATGGTGCCAGAGTAAATGCTATCGTAAATGAGCTTCGCGGAGAGAAAATTGATATCATTACATGGGATGAGAATCCTGCAATCCTTATTCAGAATGCGCTAAGTCCTGCAAAGGTTATCTCAGTTATAGCAGATGCAGATGAAAAATCAGCAAAAGTTGTTGTTCCTGATTATCAGCTTTCACTTGCTATTGGTAAAGAAGGACAGAATGCAAGACTTGCGGCAAGACTTACAGGCTTTAAAATTGATATCAAGAGTGAGACTCAGGCAAGAGAAGCTGGAGATTTCCTGGATTATGAGAATGACTATGAAGAAGATGAGGAATTCGATGATGATTATGATTACTCAGATGAGGATTTTTCGGATGATACAGTAGATGAAATTGATGCAGACGACAATTATGCTGATACTGCAGATGAAATTGAAGCAGATGAGAATTATGATGCACAAGCTGATACGGATATAGATGCAGAAGCAGAAGGTACAGCAGATAGTGGTGAAGAGGAATAATGGCAAATAAAAAGATTCCAATGCGCAAATGCGTAGGCTGTCAGGAAATGAAAGAAAAGAAAGAGCTCATCAGAGTTGTAAAGACTACAGAGGGAGAGCTTGTTCTTGATGATACAGGAAGAAAAAACGGCAGGGGTGCGTATCTTTGCAGAAGTGCATCTTGTTTGGCAAAGGCGAGAAAAACAAAGGCAATAGAGCGTTCACTTGGTGTTAGTGTATCAGATGAGGTATATGAGGAACTGGAAAAGGAGATGAACGGACTTGATGGATAGAGCACTTTCGATGCTTGGAATAGCAGCGAAATCAGGAAATGTGGTCAGCGGAGAGTACTCAACAGAGAAAGCTGTAAAGATGGGAAAAGCTTTTCTTGTTATTGTGGCTAGTGATTCATCCGACAATACAAAAAAGCATTTTTCGGATATGACGGATTTCTATGAGGTTCCGATATATTTTTACAGTGACAAGGTAAGTCTTGGCAATGCAATCGGAAAAGAATTCCGAGCATCTCTTGCAGTAACAGACGAAAACCTTGCAAATGCAGTTATAAAGAAGCTGCAACCTAATAAAACTGAATAATGGAGGATAAAGTATATATGGCAAAAATGAGAGTTCATGAACTTGCAAAAGAATTAGATATAAAATCACAAGATATTATAGATACATTAAGCACTACAGATTATGCTGTAAAGAGTGCGAACAGTGGCATTGAAGATGATGCGCAGAACATTATCCGCAAAAAATACGCAAAGACAGAGGCTAAAACAGAAGAATCTAAAAAAGAAGTAAAGTCGGAAGCAAAGAAAGAAGAAACAAAAAAGGATGCTGCAGACAGACCAAAGAAAAAGTCAAGCATCACTGCTGTATTCAATGCGCAGTACAGCAAACAGGGAAGAAAATCAAATAGCGGCAACGGATCACAGCAGCGAAAAGGTGCTAACGGAAACGGTGCAAACAGAAATGGTAATGGTGGAAATGGTCAAAGAAACGCAAGACGTGACAATTCCTTCTCGCGTCCTGAGACGCACAGCATCATAAAACCAAGACCTGTCGGAGAGAGAGCTATGCGTCCTATAAGCGAGCGCACCGCAGATCCATATGAGGATATGAATGTGACAAATACACGTCCTTCAAAATCCACAGGGGCTGACAGGGGCCAGAATGATAGACGTCAGGGAACGGACAGAAATAACGACAGAAACAGCGACAGAAGCAGAAATTTTGACAGAAACAATGACAGAAGATCAAACAATCGTGATAATAACCGCGACAACAACCGCGACAATAGTCGTGGATTTAAGAATGATTCAAAACGTCAGGGAACTGATGGAAGAAGCTTCGAAAGAAACAATGACAGAACTCGTGGAAATGACAGAAGCAGTGGCAGAAATGATGATAGAAACAATCGTTTCAAAAAGGATGCAGTTGCAGTGGCAGCTCCAGATGATGTAAGAGGTAAGGAAAGCCGCGAGAGAAATAACGACAGAAAGAATAAACACAACCAGAATCAGAAGCAGGATAAGCTTGGCAGAAAGCAGGAAAATTATATCAATCTTGAAAAACATGGTGGAAAGAAAAAACCACAGCAGCCTAAGCCACAGCCAAAAGAGGATGAGAATGAGATCAAGACAATTTCTCTTCCGGAGAAGATCACTATCAGGGATCTTGCTGACAAGATGAAGGTTCAGCCATCAGCTATTGTTAAGAAGCTTTTCCTTAAGGGAGAGATGGTAACAGTAAACTCAGAGGTGGATTTTGCATCGGCAGAGGAGATAGCTTTAGAGTTCAATTTCATCTGTGAGGAGGAGGAGAAAGTCGATGTTATCGCAGAGCTTCTCAAAGAGGATGAAGAGGATGAGAGCAAGATGGTTTCACGTCCACCTGTAGTCTGTGTAATGGGACACGTAGATCATGGTAAGACATCGCTTCTTGATGCAATAAGACAGACGCGTGTTACAGACCGCGAAGCTGGTGGAATCACACAGCATATTGGAGCTTCGGTTGTATCAATAAATGATCAGAAGATCACATTCCTCGATACACCTGGACATGAGGCATTCACAGCAATGCGTATGCGTGGTGCTAACTCAACAGATATCGCGATTCTTGTAGTTGCAGCTGATGATGGTGTTATGCCACAGACTGTTGAGGCTATAAACCATGCAAAGGCGGCTGGAGTAGAGATCATCGTTGCAGTAAACAAAATCGATAAGCCAAGCGCTAATATCGACAAAGTAAAACAGGAATTATCAGAGTATGAGCTTATCCCGGAGGATTGGGGAGGAAGCACAATTTTTTGTCCTGTATCTGCACACACAAAAGAGGGTATCGACAATCTTCTTGAGATGATCCTTCTTACAGCAGAAGTATTAGAGCTTAAAGCTAACCCTGACCGTAATGCAAGAGGTCTTGTTATCGAGGCACAGCTTGATAAGGGACGTGGAGCTGTTGCAACTGTTCTTGTACAGAAAGGTACACTTCATGTCGGAGATCCTATCGCATGCGGAAGCAGCTACGGTAAAGTAAGGGCCATGGTAGATGACAAGGGACGCAGAGTAAAAGAAGCAACTCCTTCAACTCCTGTAGAGATACTCGGACTTAACAGTGTTCCATCAGCAGGAGAAACATTTGTCGCATGTGACTCAGAAAAAGAGGCAAAAGCATTCTCTGATACATATATTTCAGAGGAAAAGAACAAACTTATCGAAGAGACAAAAGCTAAGATGTCACTTGATGATCTGTTCTCACAGATCCAGTCAGGTAATATGAAAGAGCTTGATATCATTGTTAAAGCCGATGTACAGGGATCAGTTGAGGCTGTCAAGCAGAGTCTTGTCAAGCTTTCCAATGAGGAAGTTGTTGTCAAGGTCATCCATGGTGGTGTAGGTGCCATCAATGAGTCTGATGTTATCCTTGCATCAGCATCAAATGCTATCATTATCGGATTCAACGTAAGACCGGATCCTGTTGCAAAGGCTACGGCAGATCACGAGGGTGTTGATATCAGACTTTACAAAGTTATTTACAATGCTATTGAGGATGTATCAGCAGCCATGAAGGGACTCCTTGATCCTATCTTTGAGGAGAAAGTTATCGGACATGCTGAAATCAGACAGATCTTTAAGGCATCAGGTGTTGGAAACATTGCCGGATCATACGTACTTGATGGAATTATGGAGAGAGGATGCCGCGTGAGAATTACACGTGAGGGCAACCAGATCTTTGAAGGAGATCTTGGATCACTCAAGAGATTTAAGGATGACGTAAAAGAGGTCAAGACTGGATTCGAGTGTGGTCTTGTATTTGACGGATTTAATGATATTCAGGAATTTGATATCGTCGAGGCATACAAGATGGTAGAGGTTCCAAGATAGAAATAATTTTTGGAAAGCGGGATTAAATGAGAAAGAACAGTATAAAAAATATTCGTATTAATGAAGAAGTAATGCGTGAACTGTCAAATATAATACGTGGCGAGATAAAGGATCCACGTATCAATCCCATGACAAGTGTTGTCTCGGTGGAGGTGGCACCAGATCTTAAAACTGCAAAGGCATATATCAGCGTTCTTGGTGACAAAAAATCACAGGATGATACTCTTGCAGGCCTTAGATCAGCAGAGGGATATATACGCAGGACTCTTGCTAAAAATATCAATTTACGAAACACTCCTGCCATTACTTTTATAATAGACCAGTCTATAGAGTATGGTGTTGAGATGTCTAAAAAGATTGATGAAGTCACAAAGAATCTCAGAGAAGATTAGTATGATTAATTATGAGGATTGATTATGACAGAGATTGATTCTATTTTAAGCAAAGTAAAGACAGCAGTCATATCTGGTCATGTAAGGCCGGATGGTGACTGTGTCGGATCAACACTTGCAGTATACAATTACATCAGGGATTATTATCCTCAGATAGATGTAAAAATTTATCTTGAGCCAAGTCCGAACATATTTAGGTTCATGCAACGGTCACAGGATATAGACAGCACATATGCAGATGATGCAATATATGATCTGTTTATCGCACTAGATTGCAGTGATACTGGCAGACTTGGAAATGCCGCAAAATATTTTGAGAGTGCAAAAAAGACACTCTGCATTGACCACCATGTAACTAATGGTGCGTTTGCAGATGAAAACTACATATTTCCGGATGCAAGCTCTACATGTGAGTTGGTATATGAGCTTTTGCCAAAGGAGCGCATCACAAAGCAGATAGCTGAGTGCATCTATACAGGTATGGTACATGATACAGGAGTATTCCAGTATTCCTGCACCTCAAGAAAAACTATGGATGTTGCCGGAAGCCTTATGGAGATGGGAATCGATTATCCAAAGATAATAGATGAAACCTTCTATACAAAGACGTTCGGACAGAATAAGATCATGGGACAGGCGCTTCTTAATGCCAAGCTTTACTATGATGGAGACATCATACTGTCTGTTATATCACGCGAGGAGATGGAACGTTTTGATGTGCTTCCAAAGCACCTTGACGGCATAGTAAATCAGCTGCGCGTTACAAAGGATATAAAGGTGGCGGCTTTTTTATATGAAAACGAGGATGGCACCTACAAGGGCAGTCTGCGTGTAAACGGAGATTATGATGTGGCAAAGATCGCGTCCATATTTGGCGGAGGCGGACACGTAAAAGCGGCAGGCTTTACGATAGACGGACCAAAAGATGTGGCAGTAGAGCGCGTAGTCTGCGCCATAAAGGAGAATATTTAAGGCATATGGTTAATGGAATAATCAATGTATACAAGGAAAAAGGGTATACGAGCTTTGATGTTGTGGCAAAGATGAGAGGAATATTCCATCAGAAGAAAATAGGTCATACAGGAACACTTGATCCTGATGCCGAGGGAGTCCTTCCTGTATGTCTTGGGAAAGCTACAAAAGTGTGTGATCTGCTTACAGAAAAGGATAAGGTTTACCGTACAGTGCTGCTTTTGGGACAGGAGACTGATACACAGGATATATCGGGACAGGTGTTAAATAAATGTGATGTAAATGTCACGGAAGAACAGGTACGGGGTGTGGTAGAACAGTTTAAAGGACCTCAGAAACAGATACCGCCTATGTATTCGGCTCTAAAGATAAATGGCAAAAAGCTCTATGAGCTTGCACGTGAGGGTGTGACCGTAGAACGGAAAGCCAGAGATATAGAGGTATTTGATATAAAAATCGAACGGATAGAACTGCCTGAGGTGGAGATGACCATTCACTGCTCAAAGGGGACATATATCAGAACGATATGCAATGACATCGGAGAGAAACTTGACTGTCATGGCTGTATGAAGTCACTTCTTCGCACAAGAGTGGCGGGCTTTGATATAAAAGATGCTATAAAGCTGTCAGAGATACAAAAAAGAGTCGACAACGGTGAAGTGGATATGGTTATTTCAGTGGACAATGTTTTTGAGGATCTTACAAGGGTGAATGTAAAAAAAGAAGCGGATAAGCTGGTACAAAACGGAAATAAGCTTTCAATTGTTTTTACAGATATGACCGGTGAAAAGCTAAAAACAGATGTTCGTTACAGGCTGTACACACATGATGGTATATTTGCCGGGGTATATTCGTACATAGAGGATACATCTGAATTCAAACCTATTAAGATTTTTATGGAATAAATAAAAGCATACAGATAATATGGAATATATAAGTAAAACTTTAGATTTTCATGTTGAAAAGCCTTCTGTCATTTCCTTTGGAAAGTTTGATGGACTGCATAGAGGACATGAATTTCTTATGGAAAAACAAATTGAACAGAGCAATCTACACGGCTACAAACGTATCATTTTTACATTTGATATACCACCGAAGTCCGAAGTGCTTGGTATCGAGTCAAAGGTGATAATTACAAATGATGAAAAGGAATACGTATTTGAGGAGTCGGGAGTTGACTACTTAATCGAGTGCCCGTTTGTGCCGAAAGTCATGAATATGGAAGCGGATGTATTTGTCAGATGGATAGTCAAAAGCCTGAATGTAAAGTGCATTGTGGTGGGAGACGATTTTCGCTTCGGACACAACCGTGTTGGAGATCATCATCTTCTTGAACAGATGGCTGACGAGATGGGATATGAGCTTATCGTGGTGGACAAGATAAAGGATGGAGACCGTGATATAAGCAGTACCTATATAAGGGAAGAAATAGCAGCAGGACACATAAGAAAAGCAAATGAGCTTTTAGGATATCCGTTCTTTATAAAGGGAAAGGTTGTCCATGGCAGACAGCTTGGCAGGACTATAGGGATTCCTACTGTAAATCTTACTGTGCCACCGGAAAAGCTTCTGCCTCCAAATGGCGTATACATGACAAAAGTATTGGTAAAAGATAACTGGTATCTTGGTGTGACAAATATAGGATGCAAACCGACTATTTCGGGAAAAAATCCTGTAGGTGCTGAGACGTATATCATAGATTTTGGACAGGATGTCTATGGACAGGAGATTATGGTAGAACTTCATGAGTTTATAAGAAATGAGATGAAGTTTGATTCAATTGATGAATTAAAAAGCCAGATGAGTGCTGATATAAATCGCACGATTCAATATACAACAGGACACACTTTATAGTGTGTCCTCAGACTGTAGACAAAGTCCGAGGCGAAAGCCTCGGATTTTTTGCATTTCAGAAT
>CAVICC010000013.1:0-53966 GCA_963641405.1 bacterium
TTTCTTTCAGCTGTTTTCCCATGATGAAATAATCACTCACGATTTTCTTTTCATTCTCTGTCAGATCACTGAACAGCTCCTTAAAGAAAATCTCATTTGTAATATCGGCTACAATATTCTGATTTCTGTCAGCAATAAAGTCTGTTGCACTACTAATTTCCGACTGTAATCCGCAAAATAATACGGTATTATTTCTCCGGTGCTGCTGATGAAACATATAATGTTCCTTATTATAAGAAGTATTGAGAACTTCCAGTTCCTCTGCTGTCACGTTATCATATTTCACTTTCTGGTATCTGTCATAAAATGTGTATTTTCTTTCTTCCATGATTGTTCCTCCGATTTGTCGATTTGGTTGATTCGCTTTGTGACAAATCGAAAATCATGGATATCGGGCATAATGCTTGCCTTTTTCCTGCATTTTGATATGCTTTTCCTTTCCGGCATCTGCCCGTAAAAAAGGAAACACACATCAGATCTGCAACCTGTTTTTGGGCATAAAAAAAGGCCATGCCCTTTCGGGCACAGCCTGACGCCTTAAACTTGAGAAAAGAAAAACCTCCGCAAAACAAATGTCTGCAAAGGTCTATTTCTCTCAGCATATCAATTCTAACATGCACGTATTTTCATTGTAATGCCATTCACCTGCCAGTTTACTGCCGGTCTGCTACCAATTTACTTCCACTTTTCTTCCAGTTCATTTCCTCCATCTTGTTCTGAATTTTCTCCGGTCTGGTAAATGCCCAGAGCATTGTCGCATACAGCCGGATCGCTTTTTTACGATTTCGATAATAGGTCGTACTCGGCATATCATCCAACATCAGCATCACATCTTCGTTTGTATTGCCAGATTCAAAATATCTGTACTTCAAAAGCCGGTAATACAGCTGCCCATTTTTCGGATAATCTCTTAATGCAATCAGAGAATCCCTCATGATTTCCAACAGGCAGAGATTCATATCATTATTCAGAAGCTTATCCTGGATTCTGCGTTTCTCTGCTGTTGCATCAAAATCCACCAGCTCATAGAGCATTTCTTTCAGATGTTTGCCCTCTTCTGCATACAACTCATAATCTAT
This sequence comes from bacterium, assembly GCA_963641405.1. Lineage (GTDB taxonomy): Bacteria > Bacillota > Clostridia > Lachnospirales > Lachnospiraceae > Roseburia. The sequence goes on from CAVICC010000013.1 coordinate 1,080, forward strand.
GTCCACCAGATTCTTCTCTATCCGGAACATTACCTTGGTATACTCTCCCAGTAATAGCTCTGTGTTCTTGTATGCATCCTCCGCCACTTCTTCCATATTGATAAACATATCCTGTATTCTCTGCATAATTGTCCTCCTTCCCGACTGCTTCCACAGCCAGACCAATCATTGTATCTTCTGTTCCATCAACAGCTTGTCACTGTCATAACATCTCTTCATGCAGATTCCGCAAAAGTATCCGCTGTGGGAGAGCTTCCACTTCTGGCTGACCGGCAACTGTATGATCTATTGAAAGCAATCGGTTCTCACGGGAAAGGATGTATCCCCGACTGCTGATGTTCTTATCGAATATTTATTTCTCCAAAGGGGGTCCTGATTCAGTAATGTCATTAACTTAAGAAAATTTCAAAAAAACTGTTGACAAATTCATGAAAAAATGTGGCAAAGCCTCCTTGAATGAATACATTTTAGGAGGTTAAACCAATGAATTTCTACGCAGATTATATTCGCAATAAGCTTTCTTCTGTCATCGAAAACATGGAACATCAATCAGAACAGTTTGTAAAAAATCCAGGGCATGATTTTACCAGAAATAGAAAGATGAATTTCATTTCTACGATAAATTTTCTGCTTACAATGGAAGGGGGATCTATTGGTGCTGAATTACATAAATATTTCAACTATGATTTAAATCACATTACACGTTCTGGATTTATACGCCAGAGAAACAAATTACATCCCAATGCCATGGAACATCTTTTTCATGAATTTCATAAAAAAATTCCATGCAGCAAAACCTATCAGGATTACCAATTACTTGCCTGTGATGGATCAGATTTAAATATATTCCGTGATTCAAAAAACAGCAGTACACATTTTGCCGGGAAAGAAGGTTCTTTTGGATTTAACCAGTTGCATCTTAACGCATTATACGATCTTTTAAACAGAAGATATATTGATGCACTGATTCAGGAGCCATATGAAGAAAACGAATCTACAGCACTGGTCGAAATGGTAAAAAGATTGCCGGCTAATCGATCTACAATCATTATGGCTGACCGTGGATATGAAACATATAACATATTTGCAAATATTCAGGAACGGGGGCTTTTTTATCTCATTCGCATTAAGGACAGCTCAAAAAAAGGCAGTATCTCCGGCAGTCTTTCTCTTCCTGTAAATGATGAATTTGATGAAGAAGTCGAATTAATCATGACTCGGAAACAAAAATATTTTAAAGTGGCAGGCTATAAATATCTTGCTAAGTCATCACCTTTTGATTTTCTGGATTCAGAACAACATTTTTATAAACTTCATATCAGAATCACACAATTCCAATTAGAAAATGGCGTATATGAATGCATCGCAAGTAATCTTGATAAGAATAATTTTCCTGCTGAAAAAATCAAGGAACTTTATCATTTGCGATGGGGAATAGAAACCTCTTTCCGTGAACTGAAATATACAATTGGGCTGACTCATTTACATTCAAAAAAAGTGGAATATATCTGTCAGGAAATCTATGCAAAGCTGGTTATATATAATTTCTGTGAAATAATTTCATCGCATGTTGTTTTGGAACAGCGAAATCGAAAATATATCTACCAGTTAAATTACACAATGGCTGTTCACATATGCAGATATTATCTCCGGCAGAAATATCCTGCTATTGATGTTGAAGGGTTGATCAGAAAAGAAAGCTCTCCGCAAAGACCGCACCGACAATATCAACGCCGAGTAATAAAGAAACGATGGGTTAGTTTTGCATATCGTATAGGATAAAAATTATTCAAATGAATATAGCTGGCAAAAAGCAGACTTTTGGTTTGTTTATTTGCTATGCCTAAATTTTGTGATTTTTCAAGAAAGCTAATCTGAACACTTATTGCAATAATCGAAATTTTCTTAAGTTAATGACATTACCTGATTCAGGGCTCCCTTTCGGGATGCCATTATTTACGTTCCATAAACCATTTATAATTTTCTTCATAAGTAGATGACAGATTTTTCCTCCCACCTGACAAGTATAACGATATCCTGTGCCTCCTGCCTTCCGGCTGGCACATCGTTCCGGTTTTGAGATTTTATCAATCTCATATCTGTGTCCATCTTCCCAGACAAAAGCCTTGGGAATCAATTCTCCTTCCCGGCTGAATACCGCCAGGACATCTACATATACTTTAGCTGTCATTACAAAACACCTGCTCTCCCCTATCCATGAAAATATGCCTGTGGATGAACTGTGTGCTCCTTTGCATTCAACTGTGCCAGTATCTTATCCTGATACATAAATGCTCTCTGAATACTCTGATAACCGAATCTTCCACGGATCTCATCTACCACCTGGTCCATCTTTTTGATTTTCTCTCTTTTAGTTTCATCCATAAATAAATCAAGCTGATAAGGCGTCTCTTCCGACACCAGATCACATCCTCGAACACCAATACTACGAATTGGATGTTCCCAGCTATAATTTTTCTGAAATAGCTCAAATGCAGTTCTTGCAATTTCCTCTGTAAGATTACTTGCCCTGTCCAGCTTGCACTGTCTCGTGAAATGATACAGTCCATTATCCCGAATCGAGATTTCTACTGTCCTGCATTGAAAACCATTTTCACGAAGCCTAGCTCCTACACTTTCTGAAAGAGCCATCAAAATAATCTTCACATCCAGATTGCTGATAAGATCTCTCGGTGTTGTTGTACTGTTCCCGATAGACTTGATTGGTGCTTTATATCCTTCTACCAAAACAGGTGTTTCATCCCATCCATTTGCAAAGCTATGAAGTACCAATCCCATCTTTCCAAGATATGTTTCTAATATAGAAGGTTCTGCTCCTGCCAAATCTCCGATTGTGCAAATACCAAGTTTCTTCATCGTCCGTTCAGTGCTTCGTCCGACCATGAGTAAATCTCCTACTGGAAGTTTCCATGCAATATCCTTGTAATTGTCTCTGGAAAACTCTGTGATGGCATCCGGCTTTTTATAATCAGAACCAAGCTTTGCAAATATCTTATTCCAGGAAACACCAATGCTTACGGTAACACCCAGTTCATATTTAATCCGACTGCTAATCTCTTTTGCAATCTTCATTCCGTCTCCCTTGATAGAAGTACTGGCAGTCACATCCAGCCAGCTTTCATCAATTCCAAATGCTTCTCTCTGATCAGTGTATTCACTGTAACGTTTCGTATACATGGTATGTTCCCGAAGCCTGACATCCATATCCTTGTAGTAGATTTCCAGAAAGTTCCCAAATTCGATGTCCACACCCTGACTCTGTTGCTGCAGGAAGTCTCTCTCCCATTCTTTTGCCTCACCTTTGGTTCGGAATCCCCGTTTTTGTTTTCTCTTCCGGTTGCCCTGCCAGTCTTTGTAATAGACCTGAACTTTCCAGTTCTTTCCTTCTTTATAAACACCCATTACTAATCCTCAACCTTCATTCCGTAAATCTTTTCTGCCAGAAATTTGGTAGAGATTTTTCCGGCTACTACAATATAGCCTTTTGCTTTCAACTCCTTGTTGTACTCCCGCATCAAATTGTATGCATACGCTTTAGAAACACCAAGGATTCCACACACATCATCCACATCCATATACATTTTTTCCTGTACCATACTCATACCGCTTTTTCCTCCTTCAAATACTGCTCAACGTGTTCCAGACCATAGATCCTGTCCTCTACATAACGGGTTGGCACCCGTCCGAGAATCACATAATAGTTCTTGCTTGCCAGATCAGCATTCATTCTCTCCACCACCCGGTAAGCAAAAGAAACTGATAACTCAAAGAGTTCTGCAATGTCTTCCACTGATAAATACATTTTTCTCTTACGCATGAAACCATTCCTTTCCTTCTTCCTGGGGAATCTCACAGGTATCTTCCACTCCATAGAAACGCTTCACAAAATACTTTGTCGGAACTTTTCCTCTGAGTGTCAGATATCCCTGTTCTTCCAGTTCCTTATTCAGATTGCCAATGATCTCATAAGCCGATGTCTGTTTTACCTCCAGAAGCTCACATATATCAGCTGCCTTTAAAAATAATTTGTTCTGCATAATCAGTACCTCCTGTATTTTGAATATTTATCTCTTCATATACTCTGTACTGGCAGTCACAAAACCGGACATCCTTTTCCGAATTTTTGCAAATTATTTTAGTTTCACAGTTTCCATACGTGTTATCGCTGGAACATGGAGTTTATATCATCGAAAAAAGGTACAAAAAAACAGTCTGCCCTGACGGAAAATACTTCCATCAAAACAAACTGTTCTTTATTCACGCTAATTATATTTTCTGAGCATACTTACTTTTTGCGAAAACTTTGGATAACTCCGGAATGAAAACAAAGGAAAAAAATATATTTTCACTCCATTTGCACTCCACCGGAACATCTGGACAACCCACAATGCCTTTATTTATGGGCTTTTTCGCAATTTTGTCCGCTACTCAAACTCGATAGTTCCCGGTGGTTTACTCGTCAGATCATAGAATACGCGATTAACCCCCTTCACCTCATTTATTATCCTGCTCATCACAGTCTGCAGCACCTCAAATGGTATCTCCGCTGCCTCCGCTGTCATGAAGTCTACTGTCCTCACAGCGCGGACTGCAACTGCATAATCGTAAGTTCTCTCATCACCCATGACACCTACAGAACGCATATTGGTAAGGGCTGCAAAATACTGGTTTGGCATCCATGGTGCCTCGGCACCATTCGCCTCTTTATACTCTGCGGCTGCCTTGTCCACTTCCTCACGATAGATGTAGTCTGCATCCTGTACGATGCGCACCTTCTCGGCTGTGACTTCACCGATGATACGGATTCCAAGTCCCGGACCTGGGAACGGCTGGCGGTATACGAGGTAATCAGGAAGTCCAAGCTCAAGTCCGGCTTTTCTGACTTCATCCTTAAAGAGGTTGCGAAGTGGTTCGATTATCTCTTTGAAATCAACATAGTCTGGCAGACCTCCTACATTGTGGTGTGATTTGATCACGGCTGACTCTCCTCCGAGTCCGCTCTCTACAACGTCAGGATAGATGGTTCCCTGTGCAAGAAAATCAACTTTTCCGATCTTCTTTGCTTCTTCTTCAAATACACGGATGAATTCCTCACCGATTATTTTTCTCTTTGCTTCTGGCTCTGTGACGCCTGCGAGCTTTTTGTAGTAACGTTCCTGTGCATTTACACGGACAAAATTGATATCAAATGATCCATCCTTACCGAATACGCTTTCCACCTCATCTCCCTCGTTTTTGCGGAGAAGACCGTGATCAACGAATACACATGTAAGCTGTTTTCCGATTGCTTTTGCTAGGAGAGCAGCAAGAACTGATGAATCAACACCACCTGAAAGTGCAAGAAGAACTTTTCCATCTCCGACTTTCTCACGTACTTCTTTTATAGCATTCTCTACAAAAGAATCCATCTTCCAAGTGCCGGCACATCCGCATACACCGCGGACGAAATTGTATATCATCTGTGTGCCGTTTATTGTGTGGAGTACTTCCGGATGGAACTGTACTGCATATAATTTTTTCTCTACATTCTGTGTGGCTGCGATAGGACAGTCTGCTGTGTGGGCTACTACTTCAAAGCCCGGAGCTACCTCAGCAATCCTGTCAAAATGGCTCATCCAGCATACTGATGTAGATGGAAGATCTTTGAACATAACACTATTTTCCGAGTATGTGATCTCTGTCTTTCCATACTCACCAACCTCTGGTGTGATAACCTTTCCACCTAATTTGTGCATCATAAGCTGCGCACCATAACAGATACCGAGCACTGGAATACCGAGCTCAAAGAGTTCCTTCTGATATGATGGTGAATCCTCTTCATAGCAACTATTTGGGCCGCCTGTAAGGATGATACCCTTTGGATTCATTTCTTTGATTTTCTCAATGTCTATCTTGTATGAGTAAATCTCACAGTACACATTGCATTCACGGACACGGCGGGCAACAAGCTGGTTGTACTGACCACCGAAGTCTATGACTATGACTTTTTCCTGGTCCATCGTTTTCCTCCTGAATTTATTTTATAGTAACCATTCAAAACTAAATAGATACCCTTTATTTTTATCTTATGACATTATAGATTACAAATCTCATAACTTCAAGCAGTTTTTCAATCAGGATCAATTTATAGATTTCTTACATTGGTATTCTTACGCTCCACATTATTACCTGTATCAAACTCTTTCTTCTTTCCATTCAACATTCCAGTGAAATCTTTAATCTAAGACATATGCACTGCCTGCTCTCTAGTATTTTCTTTTTTTGTATTATTTTTCTTTACATTATTCTGCTTTTCGGCACCAGGATTTTTTACTTTATCCTTAAACTTATTTGTCTCTGCTTCAAGATCTGCATATGGACTTTTCTTGCCTGTAGCATTTTTCGCAAGCGATGTTTCTAGTGCGTCGAAATCAAGCTCGATTCTGCCATTAAGGCAATTATCGCTGACCATTCCCTCTTCGGTAAGTGTCTTTAGCATCTTTACTACCGCCTGTTTTCTCACCTTACCTCCAGTCGTATTCTGACCTCCTATACTATTCTGCCGTCTTCCATTGTCAATATGTATATCCAGGTACTCTCTGCATGCAGAATATAATTCATCAATAGTTGACTGCTGTATTGCGTCATCAGTTCTTTGTCTGGCATACTTAAGCAATGCTATATGCACTTTGTCAAAAACATTCTGATGACCTGACCACATGACTCCTGCCTGCGTAGTTGCACCAAGCTGCCATACTGCCTCCTCGAATTCAGAATTTATGTTGTTCCTTAATATAGTTTTATTCTGTCCCATATTGTCCTGCATTGACTTGTCTTTTAGAGACTCTTTCTGGATTGAGACACTTTGCAGTTGTGATTTATCCTCTCCAGCATGCTTTTTGTTAAATTTGACTTGGTAGTTAGAATATTGTCTTTTGAGAATTTCAAAATTCTTGCTACAAGTCATATTAGCCATAGGCATATCCGGTGAGATAACATTAAAATCATCTGGATTCATGTTCAATTTTGCTCCAATTACTCGTATTTCTTCATCACATTTTTTCAGAAGTTCTTCGGACTTTTCATCAGAAAATAATTTTTCCATATAACATTCTAACTTATCTATCTGTTCTTCAATATTGATTTTCGACTTATATTTTGCCAGACTGACTTTCATACCTCCCATTATTACATTTCTGGCTTTATCCGATGGAGATTCCAGCATCTTTTCTAACTTATAGCGGTTATTCCACTGCTCCCACTGCAGATTTTTTGAATCTAATATATTTTCTATTAAGGCATCCACTTTTTCAGGGAAAAATTTTATATAAGAGGATAGAGCTCTGTTAGAATCCTTAAATTTATTCTTAATGCCTTTAATTACATCCTGTTTGTCTAATTTCTCATTTTTCTTGTCCAGAACCTTCAGCAGTGACCTGACATCAATTGCCTCGTATGTATTCTTTGCATGGGCATCCTTATCAATTTCAAACTTATACACTCCCCACAAGCGTGGTTCACTCTTTTTATTGTTGGGATCGGCAATCATCTGACTGATAGGTATTGTAACAAATTCACCCGTTCCTATATCTTTATCATCGTCAATTAACTGATTATAGAAGGTTACTGTTTTATTTTTACGATTCACACCTGTCATGCTCACTGCATGCCCCTTCATATCACTTAATGCAAAAGTAACAACAGAATTTTTATCTCGGTTCCACTTATCTAACATATCAAGCAGATGATCTTCGATATCCTCTTTTTTATTTATCTTATCTTCTATTTTTTGAGCTTCATTGGCATCATAATGCGCTTCTAGATCCAAACCTCTGCACAAAGACCTAACAGCATCGATAGTAGTTCCTCCTCCACCCATTGGTCCAAAGCTTATATTACCATTCAAGCGGTTATCTTTCTTTTCTGCCATATCTGCGCGTTCTTCTATCCAGCTATCTTCTGCCCCACGTCCCAAGCCGCTGACCATGAATGCCTTCATTATCATATTTATATCCGGTGAACACTCGGTAAAATCACCACCCGTGCTGACAATCGTCTTATCAATAATTACATTGTATGGTTCACCTTTGAAATACAGGTGCACAGTCGCCTTATCATCATCCGGCTTTCCGATAGAGATAAGCTTTCTTAAACTGTTCTCTCCGTATTTTTGTAATATACCAAACAAAACAGCCTGTATATAACAGCTTCCACCGCCTTTGGTCCATTTTTGATTTACTTTACTCTTTATCTTGGTAATGTCGCCTTCATATTTTGTCGTTATTACACCAACTTTTTTATTTCTTTCATCATATTCATCATATGGACACAGCATTTTATCTGGAAAATATACATTTCTTCCCATTCTTCTACCTCACAATCGCAGCTTATCTATTATTTTTACGCATACCTTATACTATGCTGTTAAGCTGCCAGCACACGAATTTATTTTCATGGATATATTTTATCACATATATAAAGACAAAAGTATGACAAACCAGTATACAAAAAACTCCCACATGTTCTGTTATAACAGATATGCGGGAGTTTTATTATATTTCAGAATAACATCTACTGCTGTGCTATATGTGATGTAAGCATACTATATAGCCATTTACCTTCATCACTTAGATCATCATAAGTAAAGCCGCTAGTCTTATCACAACTGCTTGAAAGGATTGATGATGCCTCTGCCTTGTTGGAAAGGTTCCAGCACACATAGCTGATACCATAGCTGTCTAGTATGCTGATCCAGTTATTGGCAGAATCCACGTCTATCTGTCCATTTCCGTTAGCATCACATATACCGTACTCTGATACGAATATCGGAAGCCCGGCATCGGCAGCCGCTTTGAGCTTTTTCTGTAGATCTTCCTTGTGGGTAGCCGCATAAAAATGCAAACTATACATGATATTGTCAAATCCCATCACAGGAGATTTTACTGCACAGTCCACATCCTGACTCCAGTTAGGAGTGCCTATCAATATCACTGCATCTTTATCGTAGCTTCGAATAGATGGAATGACCTCACTGGCATAGAATTGTACATCATCCCAGGTGGTGCCATTGCACGGCTCATTGCAGATCTCATAGATCACGTTGTTATTTGGTGCATATTTCTGCGCCATCTCTGCAAAAAAAGTCTTGGCACGATCACTGTAATTGTTGGGATTGCCATCATTTAGCACATGCCAGTCGATGATAACATACATGTCATTGTCCGTGGCATATTGTACTCCGTTTTTAACAAGTGTCTTAAGTTTCTCCTGATCACCATCCGTACAGTAACCACCATTTTCGTATGTATACATCGCAAGTCGTATTACGTTGGCACCCCAACTTTTTAATGTCGCAAAGCACTCGCTGTTTACATACTGCGGATACCATGCCAGTCCATGTGTACTAACACCTCGAAGCTGTACTTCATTTCCCTTTTCGTCGCACAGTTTTGCACCCTCGACATGAAGCTTTCCATTTACTGACGGAACTGCCAAATTCGTATACTCATGACCATTTTCTGAGGTGATCTGTTCTGTGTCAGGGATATTTTCCGTGGAAGCCTCCGTAGCCTCTTCCGTTGCCACTTCTGTTGCTTCCTGCGAAGATATCTCTGTTACACGCTCAGATTCTGTTGCCTTGTTATCATTTTTGTTACCACAACCTGTTAAGATCCCAAGCACCATTACTACTGCAAGTAATACTGCCAGCTTTTTCTTCATAAAATATTACTGTACTGAGGTCACTTTGTAATCCTGTGCCTCTACAGTCTCCTTTAAAGTCTCATCTGAAACCTCAGCGGAAAGTGTAACCACTGCTGTTCCGTTCTCGTGGCTTACTACAGCCTCGCTTACTGCGTCAAGTGCCTCAAGAGCTTTCTTTACTCTTGCCTCACAGTGACCGCACATCATTCCTTCTATATGCATTGTCTTTGTCATTGTTTTTTCCTCACTTTCGTTTTTTGTATTTACTGTATTCTGTTTTACTTTTCTATCGTGTTTAGGATCGTACACCCTGCACAGGTTCAGTCTCAGGGCGTTGGTAACAACGCAGAAACTTGACAGACTCATCGCTGCCGCTCCGAACATCGGATTAAGCTTCCATCCGAGTAAAGGATACCACAAACCAGCCGCGAGGGGAATACCTATTACGTTATAGAAAAATGCCCAGAAAAGATTTTCGTGGATATTCGTAAGAGTTGCACGGCTCAGTCTTATCGCAGCCGGCACATCTATAAGCCTGCTCTTCATCAGTACGACGTCTGCCGCATCGATGGCCACATCTGTTCCTGCACCGATTGCAATGCCCATATCTGCGCGTGTCAGAGCAGGAGCATCGTTTATTCCGTCACCGACCATAGCGACCTTCCCCTGCTTTTTAAGCTGTTTTATGACATTTTCCTTGCCATCCGGCAGCACTCCGGCTATGACCTCGTCCACACCTGCCTCTTTTCCGATGGCACGCGCGGTCTGTTCGTTGTCACCTGTGAGCATTACGACCTTTATACCCATGTTCTGAAGCTGTCTTACCGCCTCCGGGCTGTCTTCCTTGATCGTATCTGCCACAGCGATTATTCCTGCGAGCTTATCGTCCTGTGCAAAGAAAAGCGGTGTTTTTCCTGCCTTTAAAAATTCGTCAGCTTTCGCCTTCATATAGTCAGACACTTCTACGTATTTGCTGACAAATGAAAGGTTTCCTGCTTTTATATTTTTTCCGGCAAGATTAGCTGTCAAACCATTACCTACTATAGCAGAGAAATCTGACACCTCTGCTATCTTAATGCCATCCTCTTGCGCTCTGCCCATGACAGCCTTTGCCAGAGGATGTTCACTCTTTGCCTCAACTGATGCTGCAAGCGTAAGCAGCAGCTTTTCATCCGATCCTGCCATACCATGTTCTGTTCCATCGTCTGCCTCATTCCTGAAAAATTCAAGATTTACAACTATATCCGTAACCTTTGGCTCACCGCTTGTGATAGTTCCTGTCTTGTCGAGTGCCACAATCTGTGTGCGTCCTGTTGCCTCAAGGCTGGCTGCCGTCTTAAAAAGAATACCGCTCTTTGCGCCCTTGCCGTTTCCGACCATGATAGCCACCGGAGTAGCAAGTCCGAGCGCACACGGACAGCTTATAACGAGCACTGAAATACCTCTTGCGAGTGCAAATCCGATTGACTGACCTGCCACAAGCCATACGATAATCGTAATGACAGCAATCGTAATGACAGCCGGTACAAATATGCCCGATACCTTGTCTGCGATCTTTGCGATAGGAGCCTTTGTTGCCGCAGCATCCGATACCATCTGTATGATCTGCGACAGCGTAGTGTCCTCACCAACACGCGTTGCACGGCACTTTATGAAACCAGACTGGTTCACTGTTGCCGCACTTACCTGATCTCCCGGCTGCTTGTCCACAGGGATGCTCTCACCTGTCAGAGCCGACTCATTTACTGCGCTGACACCCTCAATCACTTCACCGTCCACAGGGATATTTTCTCCCGGTCTTACCACGAAAATATCATCCTTTCTGACAGCATCGACCGAGATTTCAACCTCCTTGCCATCGCGAACGACTGTGGCTGTTTTTGGTGCAAGCTGCATCAGGCTTTTAAGCGCGTCCGTGGTCTTGCCTTTTGAATGTGCTTCGAGCATTTTTCCCACAGTGATGAGTGTAAGGATCATTGCTGCCGACTCAAAATAGAACTCGTGCATATACGACATTACCGCATCCATATCGCCTTTTACCTGTGCGTCAGTCATGGCAAAAAGCGCATAAATACTGTATCCAAACGATGCACCAGCACCGAGTGCCACAAGCGTATCCATGTTCGGAGCACCATGGATCAGTCCTTTAAATCCGCTGATGAAAAACTTCTGGTTTATCACCATTACCACTATCGTAAGCAGAAGCTGTACCAGTCCCATTGCTACATGGTTTCCGTCAAAAAATGCCGGAAGCGGCCAGCCCCACATCATATGTCCCATGGAAAAATACATGAGCACTACCAAAAATACTACCGATACTATAAGTCTTTTTTTAAGTTTTGGTGTTTCCCTGTCAACCAGTGCATCCTGCGCTGCTGCAAGCTGATCAAGACTGCCGTTTGAAGCTGATGAGCCATCAGCACTGCTATGTGCGCCCTTTGGTGCTGCACCATATCCTGCTGCCTCGACTGCCGCAACGATCTCTGTCTCAGATGCCGTACCCTCGACACCCATGGAATTCGTCAGCAGACTGACAGAGCATGACGTTACGCCATCCACCTTGGACACAGCCTTTTCAACACGCGCACTGCATGCTGCACAGCTCATTCCCGTAACTGTATACTGTTTCATATACCTGTCTTATCCTTTCTTTTTATTACTGCATTACTTATTATGACTCCCGTAACTGTTCAGTACGATCACAGTTACGAGCCTTTTTCACTATCTGCTATTCTCTTTCGATCAAAGTAACCTTGAAATCGAGTCTGTCAATGGCAAATGTGATCTCCTCATCACTTACCTCTCTTGTCGCGGTAATATAGGCCACATTGTTTTTTAAGTCAACTTTTGCAGAAACCCCGTTTAATTTCTGGAGTGATCTTGTAACAGAATTCTTGCAGTTCATACAATGCATGCCATCTATATGAACTGCTGCTTTCATAACGATCTCGCCGTCAAGTACCGCAGAAGGCTCTTCGTCCTCTTTCATGGCACCGCCACCACAACAGGCCCCCTCGCCCTTTGAGTGTTTGATAGTTTCTTTTAATCCAACAATTGCAAGCGCTGCAATTGCTGCCACTATGATAATTGTTATTATTGTTGTTATCATATCGATTTTTCCTTTCTATTCTTCAGTCTTGGTTGTACCATATCATATGCGCATTCGCGCGTGAAATAATTCGCTTTTTATTTCATGAGCTTTTGCAGTGTAGTAAGAAGCTCATCAATAGTTTCATCCTTGCCTTCACGAATATCATCCGCTACACAGGTCTTTATATGGTTCGCTAAAAGCACTTTGTTAAAGCTGTTTAATGCCGCATTTGCCGCAGCTACCTGGGTTATGATATCGGGACAATAACAGTCTTCATCGAGCATTCTTTTTATGCCGCGAATCTGCCCCTCTATACGGCTTAAGCGGTTGATCAGATCTTTGTATTCCTTATCTGTACGTTCCTTTTTACGTTTGCAACAACAAAATTTTTTCTCTGACATATCTCACATCGCCTCCTTATATACCCCACAGGGGTATTCTAACAAGTGCATTATATACCCCACAGGGGTATATTGCAAGTATTATATTTCTCAATAAAAAATGATATTATCTTTTCCTATAGTAAAAAAGATGCCATTTCAGGCATCTTTTTAGATTTTTGCATATTCTTATTTTGATTTATTGTGACACATATTTATTGTAAAGTCTCTCAAATGCAGGCATTGATCTCTTTATCATATCCTGATCTACGCAGTACGACACTCTTACCCAGCCAGGACACCCGAATCCGTCAGCTGCCACGATAAGTACATCCTCTTCCTTTGCTTTTTCGCAGAATGCATTGCTGTCATCCTCTAGTGCTTTTACAAACATGTAGAAGGCTCCGTCCGGCTTGAAGCAGTGGTATCCGATCTTTGTGAGTCCCTCATAGAGCAGATCCCTGTTTTCTTTGTATGCGTTTATATCGCCTGTCGCGCCCTGGCATCTTACTATCATCTTTTGGAAAAGGCTCGGTGCACAGACATATCCGAGTGCTCTTCCTGCCCCGCAGACTGCTGCATACATCTCGTTTTTGTCGTATACCTCATCAGGCACGAGTACATATCCGATTCGTTCTCCCGGCAGTGATAGTGATTTGCTATAAGAATAGCACACAAGCGTGTTGTTATAATATTTTGTCACGAACGGCACTTTTATTCCATCGTAAACTATCTCTCTGTACGGTTCATCTGCGATTATAAATACAGGCTTTCCAATCTCTTTTGATTTTTTCTCAAGAAACTCTGCCAGTTTTTTTATTGTTTCCTCTGAGTACACTGTTCCGGAAGGGTTATTCGGCGAGTTGATTATAACACCTTTTGTATGCTCATTGATCCTCTCCTCAAGTGCCTCAAAGTCTATCTGAAAATGCTCTGTATCCGCCGGTACCTCTACAAGTTTTGCCCCGGCTGAATTTACAAATACCTTGTACTCCGGAAAATAGGGTGCTATCGCGATAAATTCATCATACGGATCATTTGTAATCGCACGGAAACAAATAGACAGAGATGCTGCCGCTCCCATTGTCATGTAGAAGTTGTCTGCATTGAAATGTGTTCCATGTGTATTGTTGAGAAATTCTGCTATTGCGGCACGAGTCTCGACATCTCCCTGAGCAGATGTGTATCCGTGCAGTGCGACTGAATCATAATTTGTGACCAGCTCTTTTATTGTGTCGTTTACGATCTGTGGTGCAGGTATGCTTGGATTTCCTATTGAGAAATCATATACATTTTCTTTTCCTACGATCGCTGCTCTTTTTTTGCCATACTCGAAAAGCTCTCTGATCGCAGAGCGAACGCTTCCGAGCTGGTACATGCTTTCGTTTACTACCATTTCTTTTTCTCCTTCTTATTTGTTATTCTATGTCAAACCGTGCGTGGGCTGTGTGTATGACGGCCTCCGGTGGAACATTTGGTTAGATCACAGGGAGTCAAGACCTGCTCGGCGTGTCATCTCTATATGCTCACGAAGCTCCCTCGCTGACATTCGCAATGCCCCAAGGCTCATAACTGTCTGCTGCTCGAGTCCGTCTGATGTGGCAACCGTAACTTTGTATTTGTCACGAACACCAAATACCGTTTTCTCGATAAAGGCATCTGCTGTCTCATCCTGTCGGGTGTATACCACCTCTATATTGTGGAAAGTTTCATGCTTTCCCTCATTGCCCCTGACCTTGTAGGCATCAAATACGAGTATGAGTCGGCAGCCCCGATACCCCTGATAATCAGATAATATGTCTTTAAGCTTGTCTCTGGCTGAGTCGATATTGATGCGGGAGAGTTCTCTTAGATCATCCCATGCAAATATTATATTATATCCGTCAACAATAAGATACTCTTCATCCGGTGCTTTTTTCGGATAAATAGGATTTCCGTGCTTACCATGTTTGACCGAGCGCGGTTTTCCGCTTAATCCCTCGTACTCATTTTTCTTTTTGCTGCTCCATTTGCGATGCTCCTGATCCGCAACATCATTTTTGCTCATGCCGAATTCCCTTGCATACACATCTGCAAGCTGTGCATCAAGCTCGACCGATGACATGCGTGATACTTCTTTTTCCCAGCTTGCCCTGCGTCTGTTTCCTGCCAGTGCTTCTGCATCCTCAGCAGTAAAGGAACTCTGTGTGCGCGCATTTGCCTCGAGTGCTTCATCCGAATCATCTCCATCATATACATATGGCAGATGCATATGCTGTGGCACTTCATCCCACGGCACGACATATCCCGAACCGTGCGCACAGAATACCGAGCCTGTCGGGTTTCTGAAATCTTCCTCACTGTCGTAATGCATTTTTTCTATAACTTCTGCCGGATTGTGGCACTCATCATATCCCCACAGCTCAAGTGTCAGATGTCCGAGTCCCTTAGTATAGGCATGCACAAGGCTCACATAGTCCTGCATTGTCGCAACAGGTGCTTTTCCTGTGATCGTTGCCATCTCGCGTGTGCCGTTTGTAGAAAACTCCGGTCCTTCTGCCTTTGCGGATCTCTGCTCCAGATCCGTCATGGCTCGTCCGACATATTCCATCGGCACCTGCAGTATAAAGCTGTAATACGGTTCAAGCAATACGCTCTCTGTGGATTTGAGTCCCTGACGAATGGCGCGGTAGGTTGCCTGTCTGAAATCACCGCCCTCTGTATGCTTTACATGTGCCCTTCCGGTCAGTATCGTGACTTTTACATCTGTAAGGGCTGATCCTGTCAGCACTCCCCTGTGCTCTTTTTCCTCGACATGGGTAGCTATGAGACGCTGCCAGTTTTTGTCCAGTACATCCTCGCTGCAGGTGGATGTCACGGTGATACCGCTGCCGCGTTCTGCCGGTGACAGTAGCAAATGCACCTCCGCATAGTGTCTGAGAGGCTCAAAATGTCCAACTCCCTCCACTGTTTTTGCAATGGTCTCTTTGTATACGATGCTGCCCTGACCGAATGTGACTACCACTCCGAATCTGTCTTTTATCAGTCTGACAAGAACTTCCATCTGCACCTGTCCCATGAGCTGCACATGGATTTCCTTGAACTCCTCCACCCACACGATATAAAGCTGTGGATCTTCCTCCTCGAGCTGTTTGAGCTTTTCCATAAATGCAGCCGGATTTACGTCATCAGGCAGTATCATCCTGTAGTTTAGGACAGGCTCAAGTATCGGCAGGTTGGACTGCATTTCGCCTCCGAGTCCCTGCCCCGGAAATGTCGAGCTAAGTCCGGTGACTGCCACTACATCTCCTGCTTCGGTTGCATCCGCAGTCTCATATTTCTCACCCGAATATTTTCTGATCTGATCTATTTTCTCGGTCAGCAGCCCCTGCGCGTCTTCACTGCCATGCGCGCTGTATTCTACCTTGTCCCTGACTTTCAGACTGCCTCCTGTTATTTTAAGAAATGTAATGCGGCTGCCCCTGTCATCACGACCGATCTTGTATACACGTGCTGAAAATTCCTCTGGGTACTGTTTTTCGCACATGAATCTGCCAAGTCCCTGTATCAGCATATCCACGCCTGTCAGCCTGAGTGCCGAACCGTAAAAACACGGAAATACCTCTCTTATCGCGATTGACTGTGCTATCTGCTCATCGGTGAGACTGCCCTTTTCCATATATATATCGAGCAACTTTTCACTGCACATGGCAATCTCTTCACAGAATTCTTCCGCAGATGTATCGTTTTTGTCTGTCACGTCCCCTGAAAAATCAACACAGCCATCACTCAGCTCACTTTTCAGTTCTGCCTGCACTGCTGCCGCATCCGTTCCATCCATATCCATCTTGTTTACAAATATGAATGTTGGAACATTGTAGTGCTTAAGCAGCCTCCAAAGTGTGCGGGTGTGTCCCTGCACTCCATCGGTACCGCTGATAACAAGTATCGCATAGTCAAGTACCTGTAGTGTGCGCTCCATCTCAGCCGAAAAATCCACGTGTCCCGGTGTATCGAGCATGACCACATGCCATTTTTCGTCCGTTTTTTCATTTCCATCTGTGCTTTTTCTGATTACCGGAATATCAAGCCTCGCCTGCTTTGAAAAAATTGTAATTCCTCGTTCGCGCTCCTGCGCATCATTGTCCAGATATGCATCCTGATGATCCACTCTGCCGAGCGACCTTATCTGTCCTGTGCCGTAAAGCATTGCCTCCGACAGTGTGGTCTTTCCCGCATCTACGTGCGCAAGGATGCCTATTGTTGTGTGCGTATGTGTCATGTTATTCTCCGTAAATTAAATAATTATATTTATTATATCACAAAAGCCGCATTGAATTGACAACATATTTTTCGCCATTTATAATAAAATCTGAATATTAAATTCCGAAAGGTTTTGATCATATGAATAAAAAAGAAGTACTTGAATTAAAAAGAAGATTAAAAAAAGATCAGGCTACTTTCACACGTCTGGTCGGCTGCTACGTGGACTGCAACCACGAAAAAGTCTGCAAATTCGGCAGCAAATTCCTCACTCTCGAGGATGAGGAATACTACAAATACTTAGAGATTGCAAACAAGGTGCTTTCCGGGACTATCGGAAACAATCTGCTTGACCTGCAGTTTCCTATCGAGGAGGAGGAAGTCGGTGGACGCCAGCAGATCCTTATGGCACTGCGAGACTGTGATCTGGAAGATGAGACTCTTCTCGATACATACTATGATCTCGTCATCGATACCTATGATGAGGCAGGCAACTACCTGATACTGCTCTATCTTGACAGCTATGATGTCATGACACGCACCAAGGACAATATAAATGTGGACGAATCGGAGGAAGTATTCAAATATATGCTCTGCGCCATCTGCCCTGTTTCCCTGTCCAAGCCGGGACTCGGATATCTGGAAAAAGAACAGCGCATCGGACCTCGTATCAGAGACTGGGTAGTAGGTGCCCCGGATACCGGTTTTCTTTTCCCTGCTTTCAATGACAGAAGTACCGATATCCACTCGACTCTCTTCTACACGAAGAACACAAAAGAGCCTCACTCCGAGTTTATGACAAACGGACTAGGCTGTGGTGTGGAGCGTACTGCCACTGAGCAGAAGATGGCATTTCACTCTATCGTACGCAATGTACTCGGTGCAGAGGATGAAAGTACGGATGATGTACTGCTCGATATACAGCAGAATCTTTCTGAGATGGTCGATGACTATGCTGAAAAGCATGATGATGACGCTGATCCATTCCTGCTAGACAGCGAAGCCATGAACAAAGTCTTAAGCGACTGCCATGTATCAGAGGAAAAGATCTCCCGCATTGAGAAATCCGTCAACGAGGCTTTTGGTGACAAACTTCCTGTAGCAGAAAATGTAATCGATTCAAAGGCTCTCGCAGCAAACGAGATCCGTGTCGAAAAGCTCGCTCTCGCAAGTCAGGTCGGCGAACTCACACTTGAGCTGAATGAAACCAAGGCAAAGATCGAAGAAAAGGATTCTCTTATCGAGGAGAAAAATAATCAGATTGAGGAACGTACCACACAGCTTCTTGAGAAGCAGGAAGAGATCGACAATTATGTTGCCGAGACAAAGACATATGATGTAGTGTTGCGCGTAAAGCCTGAGAAAGCTTCACAGATTCACTCACAGATCATAAATGGAGAGAAATGTCTTGTTATTCCTATGAAGGATAACGAAAATGCCACTATAAACGGCATCAATACAACTGTATAAACAATAAAACTTCGCATCCAAAAACTTATTTTAAGTCTTCTGATGCGAAGTTTTTAGTAAATTTATCACACAACTGTAACTATAAATCAACAGCTGCATAATATTTATTGCTTATTTTTACCAGCTAAGTACCTCATAGCCGTCCTCTGTGACGAGTACCATGATCTCCCACTGTGCTGATGGAAGTCCATCGTCTGTATACACTTCCCAGCCGTTCTTGTCATCAACATAGATATCTGCTTTTCCCATATTGACCATTGGCTCAATTGTAAATATCATGCCCGGTGCCATGACCATATCTGTGCCACGCTTTGTATTGTAGCCAACCCATGGATCCTCATGAAATTCAAGTCCAACGCCGTGTCCACCGATCTCACGTACCACTGTGTATCCGTTTGTAAATGCATGATCGTGTACAGCCTGGCCCATATCTCCGAGGAAGCCCCATGGTTTTACCTCTTTAAGTCCAAGCTCCACGCACTCTTTTGTGACATCTACGAGCTTTTTCTTCTCCGGACTTACATTTCCTATACAGAACATTCTCGATGAATCCGAAAAATAACCGTTTAAAATTGTAGAACAATCCACGTTTATGATATCGCCATCCTTTAAGATGACATCCTTTGACGGAAATCCGTGACAAACCTGCTCATTTACCGATGTGCATACGCTGTATGGGTATCCCTCGTAATTGAGAGGTGCAGGTATGCCGCCCATGCTAGTAGTCATATCGTATACGATCTTGTCGATCTCGGCTGTGTTCATACCCTCATGGATATGCTCCTGAATGTAATCAAGCACTGCCACATTGATCTTGGCACTCTCCTTTATTCCTGCTATCTGATCAGGAGTCTTGATGATAGAGTGGTCAGGCACCTTATGATGCTGTTCTGCCAGTCTCTCAAGTTTTAAGTCAAATGCCGCGTGACACGTCTTATATTTCTTCCCGCTGCCACACCAGCAAGGATCATTTCTTCCAATTTTTGTTGCCATAATAATCTTCTTTCTAGTGATCGAGAGTAACGTTTCCCATCCCGACTCTGTTCCACATTTTTTCTTTTATTTGATATTTATTCTCCTCAAGCAGCTCCTTGTATCTGCCGCTTGAAAAATCATAGTCAGACGTATCCGCATTGTTAAGCTGTGCATAAATATCCTGATATTTCTGGGCTATCGCAGCTTTTTCCATAGCAGCATTTATCTCCTCCTGAGTCACTCCCAGCTTAGCCGCTCCATCGACATCTAAAAGGTCTGACCAGAAATCCTTCTGACTGTTCTCCAGCGATTTTTTCTCATCATCGCTTAGTGTAACGCTCTCTTTAACCGCCATCTCGTAAAAAATCTCATCATGGATAGCCATGGACATAGCATTTTTACGTGCCGTAACCCTGATAAATTCACCGTTTGTATGAATATTCCAATATTTGTTTGGCTTATCCGGATCATAGATTACAGCCTGCTTTTCCACTTGCTGCTCCTCATATGCCACATAAAAAGCCAGATCGCGAAAAGTTAGCTCATTGCCATTTACCACCGCTGCCACATCATCTAGATGCTCTCTATAGACTATGTCCTGCTTAAGTCCCCGCTGATATTTGTAAGCATGAATGCCAAGGATGACTACAACAATTATTAAAACTATCGTTGTGATATGCTTTCTAATTACTTCCAAAGCCTTGCAACCACCTGTATTATACGAGACGACGAATAGCAGTTATAGTGTGGCACTGCACACTTCTGTTTGCGGTGATACCCGCCTTTGTAGACTGTGCCTCGACGATCACACCGCCACCTGCATAAATGGCAACATGGCCCGGATATACTACTACATCACCCGGCTGGATATTATCAAATGATACAGCCTGTCCTACAGACGCAAATGCCTGTGAATATCTAGGCGTGCTGATGCCAAAATGTGCATATACCTCATGAACAAATCCAGAACAGTCAACACCGTTTGTAAGGCTGTTTCCACCCCATACATAACGATTTCCCACAAACTGCATCGCATATGATACTACATCACTGCCGGATACGCCTGTGGTACCGCTAGGGTTCTTTCCACTACCTGATGCATAATCGTTGGCAATCTTTCCACCTGCTCCGGCTCCACCACCATCGTAGCTACTACTGCTGCTTGATGATGCAGCAGCTGCAGCTGCCTGTTGCTGCTGTCTGAGTGCTGCCGCTGCGGCGGCTGCCTCTTGCTGCTGGATGATAGCAGCCTGCGTATCTATGATATTCTGATAATTTTCTGCCTGTTGCTGAGCCTCTGTGATCTGGCTTGCGTACTGCTCTTTCTGATTTTCAAGCTCAAGGATGGCGGCCTCGATCTCTGACTGTTGTTCTTCATAATCGTCCTGCATAGTGGTAAGGTCGTCCAAATCCTTGTCAAGCTGCTCTCCGATCTGCTTAACCTGCTCAACAGCTGCCTGATATGATTCCATAAGATTCCTGTCTGAGTTGTATACATCCGATACATACTCTATGCGGTTTAGCATATCTGAAATGCCTTTTGCCTCGATGATCGCCGTCCAGAGGTTGTCCTCTGTACTATTCTCATACATGAACTGTATGCGCTTCTTCATAGCCTCATACTGTTCCTGCTGTTGCTCCTGTGCATCTGCAAGATCGCTCTGGTTCTGCTCTATCTCAGCCTGTTTATCAGTAATTTCTGACTGAAGCTTCTTCTGTGCAGCCAGAATGGTATCCAGCTCATCTGACTTGCTCTGTATATCACTTGATACCTCTGACTGCTGGTCTTTCAGACTGTCTATCTTGTCATTGGTATCGCTTAAGTCCTTCTCCGCCTGTTTCTTTTTCTGTTTGGCAGTCTCAGCAAATACTTTTTCAATGCCACTGCCTATGTATCCACCCATAAAAGTACCATCAACAACCGGGCCTGTCAGCACGAGTGCCGATGTCAAAAATGTACATATAAAACGTCTCCAACTACGATTCATACTGCGCGCCTCCTAAATAATCACGATTAGTAAAATAAACGTAACTGCTAAATATCTTCACAGTTATAGTAATGATACTACATAGCTTTATATTTTTCCACATTTTTTTAGATTTTCCCATAAAAAATCCCCCACTTTAAATATCGTATAAAATACGTATCCAAAGTGAAGGAAAAAATGCTAACAAAGTTTCATTCGTATATCTTTTGTGATGACATCAATATAACTAAATGACAATAACTGTGGTGGATTATGCTCCATATCATCATCTACCAAAATAGTGAAGACACTTGGATAGGCCTGTTGGATGACACCCTCCTGGATATCTACCTTGTTGCGTCCTCGATCCAGTTGAATCTTTACTCTGTTGCCGCACTGCTGATGAATCGATGCCCTGACTTTTCTGATCTCTGCCTGTTCCATTTTATGCCTCCTCTATTTTGAGTTATTATTCTGTTGCACCACAATATCTTGTAGACTTTAGTATAGCAGAGTATTACAGTGTTAGCAATAGGGCATAGGTACTGATTACGCTTTTTTCATCTCCTCCTTATCATATGCTTACTCATATGATATAATGGTCGTAACTTTTCACTTATAATATGTACAAGAAAGGATATTTATGCGTTCAGTATTAATCGTAGTATTCGTATTTTTTTATCTGCTGCTGGGATTGCCAGTGCTTGGTCTCATGTGGATCATTGGCAAATTCAACCAGCCATGGGCAGATATGGCACAGCTTCGCATCGTGCAGTGGGCATTCCGTTGTATCATATTCATAAGCGGTGCCAAAATAGACTTTATCGGAGAGGATAATGTCCCAAAGGATGAGGCGGTCATGTATATCGGAAATCACAGAAGCTTTTTTGATGTCATAATCACTTATTCGAGATGTCCACGCCTGACAGGATACATCTCTAAAAAGAGTATCATGAAAGTGCCTGTGCTTGGACTGTGGATGAAGCGTCTGCACTGTCTCTTTATAGACAGGGACGATATAAAGCAGGGACTTAAGGTCATACTTGCAGCCATTGATCAGGTTAAAAATGGAATATCAGTATGTGTATTTCCTGAGGGAACCCGCTGCAAAAACAAAGATGATCTGACAGATGTACTTCAATTTAAAGAAGGTACTTTCAAGATCGCTACAAAAAGCAAATGCAAGATCGTACCGATGGCTATCGTTGGAACAAATGAGATTTTCGAGGATCAGTTTCCATGGGTTAAAAAGAGACATGTTACTATCAAATACGGTACTCCTATAGATCCTGCTTCGCTTAGCAAAGATGAGCAGAAGCATATCGGAGTTTATTGCAGAGATGTGATCGTAGATATGTTAAAAGAGATTGTGTAATTTTTCTTGATTTTACATTTTGTATAGCAAAAACCGCCCTGTTGGGCGGTTTTGTTGATTATATAACTTTCCATGATCCTTTTCTATTTGTACCAATTCTCTCGATTTTGCCATCATCTTTCAATTTCTTTATATAATATTTTACCTGATTATCTGTAATTTCCAATATCCTCATAATTTCCTTTGTAGTAAGCTCAGGACACGCCTTTAGTAATTCAATGATCTTAGTTTCCAATTCATTTTTCATCTTATTTGGGTTTGGTTGGTTTGGTTGGTTTTCTAAACATTGTAACCAAAAATCCGTCACCAAGTTCTTCAAATAATGGTTCCTGCAAACCATATTCTCTACATCTGCTAATAATTCGTGGAATTCCAGTCTCCCATGCTTCAACTATTTTCATATAATGAAAAGCTTCTGCTATAGCTTCATTTCTACAGGTAGATTTTCCATGTTTTGCAGTTACAATATCTATTCCACCATATAACATTCCGGGTGAAAGCACCTCAATTCTATCGTCATAGATGCACACTTGAATGCATGACCTATCCAGATAACTTCTATGCAAAACAGCATTAGCTATCATTTCTCTAATAGCTGTAATTGGAAGTTCATAGATATCAGATCTAAATAAACCTTCAATATTTGCGCCCATATTTATATGTCTCAAAACGAATTGATAAGCCTCCTCTACCAACCTTACACAGCAATCCAAAATCCTCTAATTTTTCAAGAGTCATATCTTTTATAGAAGCTTTCTCTTCTTCTGTTTTACATGCGCTTATTGCAGTCTGTCTCATATATGCATATAAATCCAACGATTTCTTTTGGTCAAATTCTCTCCCAATCTCTTGTAAAGAATCATAAGATATTCCTTGACCTTCTAATTCCAATTCCTACAATTTTCTTGCATCTGCTGGTCTGCTTGTTCCATTTATTCTGATATAAGAAGTGGATTCTTTATCTTTATTTGCTAAATAATATGGTCTGAATTTACCAGGTGCAACATCTATTACAAGTACTGTTTTATCTTCAATCCCGACAATAATCTGACCGCCTGTGCTATTTGAAAATGCTATAATATCTTTTAAAAACTTTTCATGTCTGACTGGAATCTCTCTTTTGAATTCTATATTCTTTGTTTCCCCAAAAAATTCTTTGCTAACCACTTAATCAACTACCTTCCACCTAATTCTCATCAATTTTACAGATCTTTTATATTCCAAGCATTACGGTTTCAATTGATAATTGAAATAATATATTGGATATTATATGCAGTTTTAATGCATTTCACAATATTTTTCCTTAATTTTAGTGTACTTATCTGTAATCTTTTTTATAATTTCATTTGCTGACTCTATCAAAACTATTTTATCAAAATATTGAAGTTTCCCTACTGTTTATTGGTAATTCAAGCATTGAAAATTTCTATCTGTTCTATAAAAAATGCGAAATGATCTGCCCTTTTAAGTGATAAATACAAAATGTATAAATCTATTAGAAATATAATGCTTTCATCTTGATTTTACAGCCTGTATAAACCTGCCGTTAAGATTTAATTTTAAAACATCTTTGTATTTTCGTGAATTTTTGCTCGAAATTGCGTTCCTCAAAACCGAATATGTACAAAAACTATTTTTATTTGCATTTTATTTCAGACAAATTAGTGTATTATGTCCAATTTTTCCTTGCAAATATGGCATCCCCTGTGTTCTTATCATTTGAATATGCCCGAATTTTCAGATATAATAATGGAAACGGTTGCGCACGTTAATGCATTCAGAAAAAATACTAAAGACTGAATACGTAAAACAGTTACGCAATCAACAAAATACTGGGGATGATACACAATGAAAAAGATGTATAAGAAACTAGCAGCGCTCGGTCTGTGTGCCAGCATCTGCGCAACTTCACTGCTTGGTTGCGGAACATCCAGTGGTAAGAAACCATCCGTTGACCTTGGAGAAATAACTACTTTCGATCTGCCGGATAAAGCAGAGACCGCCGGTGTTGAGGTAAAGGCTATCGACGGAATATCTGATGATTTCATCCGTGGTATGGATGCCTCATCTGTTCAGTCACTGGAAAACAGTGGGGTAAAATATTATAACTATAATGGAGAAGAGCAGGATGTGTTTGAAACACTGGCAGAGTCCGGTGTCAATTATATCCGCCTCCGTGTCTGGAATGATCCGTATGATGAAGACGGAAATGGCTATGGCGGTGGAAACAATGATGTTGATACAGCCATAAAGCTCGGACAGTGTGCCACAAAATACGGCATGAAAGTATGTATTGATTTTCACTATTCCGATTTCTGGGCTGATCCGAAAAGACAGCACACTCCTAAGGTATGGGAAGGAATGGATGTAGATGAAAAAAGCGATGCTCTGTATGATTTTACAAAGGACAGTCTCGACAAGATCCTCGATGCAGGTGTAGATGTTGAGATGGTTCAGATAGGTAATGAGATAAACAACGGAATGTGTGATGCGACAAAGCCTTCTGCTGTTATCCAGCTTCTCAAATCAGGAAGCAAAGCTGTCAGGGAAAAGTCAAAAGAATACGGAAAAGACATACAGGTTGTAGTTCATTACACTAATATTTCAACCTCCGGTGAAGTTCACGGACTTGTAAGCAATCTCAAGGATGCTGAGCTTGACTATGATATCATCGGATTATCATTCTACCCATTCTGGGACGGAACTATGGACAACATGGAGAGTGTCGTAAAAGATATAAAAGAAAACTTTGATAAAAAAGTCATGATAGCAGAAACATCATATTGCTACACATCAGAAGATGGAGACGGAAACGCTAACAGCCTAGTTGGAACTGACGATATCGTAGATGGCTATCCTGCCACTGTTCAGGGACAGGCTGATATGGTAAGAGATGTATTTGCCGCAGCAAACGATGCCGGTGCCATGGGCGTATTCTACTGGGAAGGCACATGGATTCCTGTAGGACCTGCCACTCAGGACAACTCAGCTATCTGGGAAAAATACGGAAGTGGATGGGCAAGCAGCTATGCAGCCTACTATGATCCTGATGATGCAGGACTTTACTACGGTGGATGTGCATGGGATAATCAGGCAATGTTTGATTTTGAAGGTCATCCATTGGAGTCACTTAAAGTATTCAAATACTTAAAATACGGTGCAACAAAATCCTAAAAACTTTTTCATAATACGTATACCAATAATATGTATGTCAAAAGCCGCCCGGATGGGCGGCTTTTATTTACACTTACTTCAATACCATCACTGAATATGCCGGCAGTTCTGCCACACCGTCCTTAAAGCTCGGTGTCTTTTCTGTAGTCTGAAGCATTGCTACCTGCTCCTTTACTCCAAGTGAAGAAACATCCACACTTGCCTTTTCTTTTGAAGGATTGAATATCAGAACAACCTTTTCTCCATTATACTCCCTTGTAAATACACACAGGTTTTCGTCTGAGAGATCTGTCTCAAAAGTATTAGTACCTCTTGCGATCTCCGGGAATGCATTTCTTATGGCAATAGTCTGCTTGACAAAATTATAAATAGAATATGGATCTTCCATCTGTTTGTCAAGTGTATCATAAGTCTGCTCTGTTTCCTTCGCATTTTCCGGACCATCGCACATACCCTCGGCATCAGTATCCTCTGTCCATCTCATGCCAAGACGTTTTGTTTCATCATTTGCAGCTCCGCGCATGCCTATCTCCTCGCCATAATACAGGAATGCATTTCCCGGCATAAGAAGGTTCATAGCCTGAGCCATCTTGGTTTTTTCTTCCTCGAAATCACCATTGTAATATCCCGCACTGCGTCCCATATCGTGATTTGTATAGAAAGGTGCATCTATGTATGAGTCCGTGTACTGGCTTATCTTTGCATTTATATCGGTGATGGCATTTCCGTAAGTGCTCGCACCGTGATTGGCACTGCCGTTTAACACCTTTGCGATATAACCGTCCTGCTGTGAAAAATCAAAATCAAACATACTGTCTATTCCACTCTTATAATACTTTGCATACTGTCTGTATGTTGTCCAGCCCTCACCTACTACATAAGCATCGGATTTCTTACTCTTTATATTACTTACAAGCCATGTAAGGTCATCTATGGACTCCGACTCATTATTGTTGTTGTAATATAAAACAGCATCGAGTCTGAAACCATCCACTCCTCTGTCTAGCCAGAATGATATTATTTTATCAAACTCGCCTCTTACAGCCTCACTCTGAAGGTTAAGATCAGGCATGCTGTCCACAAACTGTGATTCATAGTACCAGTTTGTTCCCGGAAGCTGATTGTATCCGGCAGTATTTGTACGGCTGAAATTATAATAATCCACATAAGGGCATACTGATGGATCAGGCTCCTCATCAGCTCCAAGTGTCTTAATATAGTCTGACGCAGCCTTAAACCATGGGTGCTGGCTTGACGTATGGTTCATGACAAAATCGATTATCACATTTATTCCCCTGTCATGACATTCTTTGACCAACTCATCAAAATCATCTAGCGAGCCGTACTGCTCGTCAATGTTCTCGTAATCAGTCACATCATATTTGTGGTATGAAGGCGACGGCATAATAGGCATCATCCAGATCTCATTACAGCCTAAATCCTCTATATAATCAAGTTTCTCAGTCAATCCCTTAAGATCTCCGATCCCATCTCCGTTGCTGTCATAAAAACTGTATACAAAAACCTCATAGCAGGTTCTGTAATTGTCATCGATCACATTTGGATCATTTTTTGCGTTCATCTGCTCCATTGCAGTCGGCTGATACTCACTTTTTGCTGTACTCTCCGTATCTTTTTTGCCTGATGAGGCACAGCCTCCAAGCAGAGATATGGAGAGAGCTGCTGTAAGTATTGCCGCGGCAAATTTTCTCATTTTCTTCATATTTTCATATTTCCTTTTCTATTCCTTTTTATATTTTCATTCTGTGAGCTGCGCATATATGCGAGCTTGCCTGTCTTTGATGCACATGAAGTCATTAAATATTTTCCTGTAAGAATAAAGTTCCTGCTTACTTTTACTGTCCAGAAAGTCACTAGTCAATTTCCTATAAAAATAAAGTACGCCCACACTGAACATTTTCCCATATGAACTTATAACGTAGTTCACATATACCGTCAAAAAAGCCGCCACACAATGTGCAGCGGCTTAAATAAATCTTATTAACCTTTAACAGCTCCTGTAAGTCCATCAACATAGAATCTCTGCATGATAACGAAAAGTATAGAGATCGGTATTGAAACAACAACTGCTGCTGCTGCCCATCTTGTGAACCATCCGTTAACAAACTCTTTCTCGAGCATGTTGTAAAGGAGAAGCGATACTGTCCAATACTTGTCATTTGGACCAACGATAACCTTTACAAATACGAAATCGAGCCATGGTGCAAGAAATGCTGTAAGTACTGTATAAACTACAATTGGCTTACTGAGTGGAAGGATAATCTTGTAAAATACCTGAAACTGATTACATCCATCAAGAATGGCAGCCTCTGTAAGAGATTTAGGTACTGTGTCAAAGAATCCCTTCGCAATGTAAAATCCTGTTCCTGATCCTGCTGAGTAGATAAGGATCAAAGAAAGACGAAGCATACTTCCCTCTGTAAGACCAATTGCCTTTAAGATAAAGTATACAGCAACCATTGACATGAATGCCGGGAATAATCCAAGAATCATAGCCAGGTTCATGAAAGGTTTACGCATCTTAAATCTCAGTCTTGACATACAGTATGAAACTGAAAGTACAAATACTGTAGAGATGAGACATGAGAATATCGAAATAATAAGAGTATTCAAAAATGCTCTTGGGAAGTTCAACAGAGTAGTCTCTGTAAACAATCTCGTATAGTTACTAAATGTAAGTCCTTTAGGGAAGAAATATGATGTATAAGCACCACTCTCTGCTCTAAGACTGGTCATAATAATCCAGAAAATTGGAAACAGCCAGATCACAACAAGAATTCCAAGGATAACATGTATAAGTGAATTCTTAGCTATCTTTTTAGCACGTCCGGCAGTCATAGGTCTTTTTGTTTTTGCTACGCTACTCATTACATGAATCCCTCCTCATCCTTGTATGATTTTGTATTTCTATATGTCACAAGTGCTACGATAGAAAGAACAACGAATGTCAAAATACCGATAACAGCACCTATATTGTACTGCTGATTGTCAATAGTCAGCTTGTACAACCATGTAACCAAAAGATCCGTCTTTCCTGCGGTTTCTCCAACTGGCTGTGGCTTTCCTGCTGATAACAGATAAATAACGTTAAAGTTGTTAATGTTACCTGTAAACTGCGTGATAAGATATGGGCCCATGATAAACATGATATATGGTAATGTTATCTTGAAGAAAATCTGTGTTGCATTTGCACCATCAATTTTAGCTGCCTCATAAAGCTCTGCCGGCACGTTCTGAAGAACTCCGGTAACCTGAAGCATCGTATACGGAATACCAATCCAGCAGTTTATCAGGATAACTGATACTCTCGCCCACATTGTATTTGTCCAGAATGGAAGTGGATTATTTATCCATCCCCACTCAATAAGCAGGTTATTTATAGCTCCCTGCTGCTGGAATAACTGTCTCATAACAAGCAGTGAAACGAACTGTGGTACAGCAATTGATACAACAAAGCATGTACGCCAGAATGCTTTACAATGTGTCTCTTTACGGTTTATAACAATTGCAAGGATAAGTCCGAGGAAGTTACAAAGAACTGTTGCAAAAACAGCCCAGCAGATTGTCCATCCAAGTACTCTCCAGAATGTCTTACCAAGTGTTCCACCAAAATTTAATACTTGCTTGAATGCATCAAGTCCAACCCAGTCAAACAGTACCAGATGACTATCTTTTACTGAATAGTTTGTAAATGCCATTGGGATCATGAATAACAGTGGTAAGATTGTAAAAATAATGATTCCCAAAAGAGGGAAAAACATAAGTGTCCTATGTAAGTTTTTATCAAATAAATCTTTGACATCATCGCCAAATGAATTGATTTCTTTTCCAGCTTTTGCAAGGCATTCTGCCTTATATCCACTCTTTAAATTTTCGGTCCACATATAAATAAATGCAACCGTTATAACAATTGTTGCAACTCCATAGAGAAGTAAGAGTACCGACTGGTCTCCTGCAACATATTCATAAATCTGCTTCTGCTCATTGAATACTTCCTCCTGCTCTCTCCATCCGAGTGAAGGAAGCATAGAAAGATAATAAGCACCAGTTTTAACCATATATACAATATATGCAATTTCTATGGCCAGAAAAATCAAACCTTTTATGATCTGTTTGTGAGCCATATTTCCAAGGCCCATTATAAGTGCTGATAATTTAACTGTGGCACCGCCTTTTGTAAGAGCGTTGGTAACAGCATACGGAGTAGCAAAGTCCGAGTTTTTTTTCTTTTTGTTTGCTCCTATCATACTTTTCCTCCTGGCATATTTTAAAAATGCCAATTAAATTAATTTATTCCAAGGTTCCGATTTCACAGAACCTTGGAATGAAAATTTCTTTACTTAATTATTTAAGTGTATCATTAAGCTGAGTATTGAATGCCTCTGTCTTCTCTGCTGCGTTGTCATGAGTGATCTGACCCTCAGCACCGTTTGCAAATGAAGCTCCGAATGGAGTTGATGCATCCCAGTAACCCTGCATATCAATGATAGGCTGTGCAACTGAGCAGTTAGCTGCTACTTCAGCCATTGCTGCTGCAACTGGATCTGCTGCGATCTCTTCGTTTGTTGTAAGGTTTGTATTAACCGGAGCCTGTCCTCTTAACTGGAAGTGAGCAAGCTGAGCATCTTCGCTTCCAAGATAAGCTGCAAGTTTAACAGCGATCTCCTGATTCTCACAGTTAGGATTAACACCAACTGCCTTTGATCCTAAGAAAGCTTTAAGCTGGCAATCTTTTCCATCAATGTTAATTGTAGGAAGAGCTGCAACACCAACGTTCTCCTCTCCAAGTGCCTCTTTAACTGCATCATAGTTCCAGTTTCCATTGAAGTATGCATTTACTGAACCATCTTTAAGTCCTGCAAGACCAAGTGATCCATCATTGCTATCCATTACAAAGTTTGAATTAGCAAATAAATCAACGATGTAATTTGTAACTGCAACTGCTTTATCACCGCTGAAATCATATCCAGCATCTTTATCTGTTCCATCTCCGTAGATTGTACATCCGTTAGCTGCATAGAACGCATTTAAATACCAGCCATTATCAAATGGGAATGAAACTTTTCCTTTTGTAAGCATTGTATCTAAGCTCTTTACATCATCCTCTGAGAATACTCTCTTGTCATAGTACATGAACCATGTATTTGATGTATAAGGAACTCCGTAGATATCTCCGTCATAAGTAACTGTAGCTGCCATAGCCTCTGAGTTAGATGTTTTAACATATTCAGCTGTATCTCCACCCAGCTTAGCGATACCATTGGCCTGAACTAATCCCTCGATCTGATCATTTGCGAATAAGTAAACATCTGCTGCTGCCTTAGGATCTTTTGTAACTACATCCTTTGCATCTGACTCTGATGTTGTAACATACTCAAAGTCGATATCCCACTCTGGATGCTCTTTTGCGAATGCCTCACACTCAGTCTTTAACCATGCTCCTGAAGCATCGTCTAAATCCTCTGAAGGTCCCATAACAGTGATTGTTGTTTTACCGCTGTCAGACTTGCTTCCTGACTCTGTTCCGTCTCCGCTGCTGCTTCCACATCCAGCTACCATTGTAGCTACCATTGAAGCGCAAAGTAATGATGCTAATACTTTCTTCTTCATATCTTCCTCTCCTTTTTTAATAAAATATAAAATATAAAAGTATGTATATATAAATTGCCGTGCAACTTATATCAAATTGATCATCTGCGGTATACCACCGCGATATTTCTTATCCAGGCTCTTTTTTCATCACTGAGTCCCTGTGGCTGGCTTGTCAAACGCCATCTCCAGTTGTGTCCGACTGTCGAAGGATAATTCATCCTTGCTTCGTTTCCCAGCTCTAAGATGTCCTGCATCTGGATTATTGCCAGATCTGCTGTACTCTGGTACAGTGCCCTGATAAGTGCATTTGAAATCTGTGCTTTGTTTTCTATATTAAGATACTCATATAGATAAGCCAGTTCATAATCCGTCTTCTCACTGAATGATCCGACGATCGTTTCATTGTCATGTGTACCTATGTAGGCAGCCACATGCGGATCTGTGTAATTATGTGGGAGGTACTCATTGGCAGGATCTCCGTCAAACGCAAACATCATTACCTTTGTTCCCATCCAGCCTGACTTTGCAAGTAGCTTTTTAACCCCCGGAAGAAGGCTTGCCGATGTGTAATCATCTGCGATCACATTTACACCCTGTAATTCTTCATTTATTGCATTTATGAATTTACGTTCCGGACCTTTTATCCATTTACCGGATGTGGTTTTGTCCTGTCCGTAAGGAACTGCATATGCTTTAACAATTCCTGCAAAATGATCTATCCTTACTATATCGAAGAGCTCTCTGCTTACTCGCATTCTTCTTCTCCACCAGGAAAAATCATCTGCTTTCATCCTGTCCCAGTCATACATCGGGTTTCCCCATATCTGACCGCTGTCTGAATATTTATCCGGTCCAGCCGCTGCAACATAACTCGGTTTATCGTTTGCGCACATCAGAAAGAATTCTCTCTCTGACCAGACGTCAACGCTGTCATATCCTACATAAAACGATATATCACCGATTATCTGTACCCCCTTTGAATTAGCATAATTCTTTAACTCATGCCACTGTTCAAAGAACTTATATTGGCAAAACTTCCAAAAACTGATTATATTATAATGCTGTTTTCGGTAATTTGCAAGCGCAACCGGTTGCAGTTTTTTAACTTCTTCTGACCACTCACACCAATTTTTATCTAAATTGTCGGTTTTGAGTGCCATATATAGTGCATATTTTCCAAGCCATTCGGAATTTTTCGTAACAAAATTCTGAAATCCTTGTGCATTTTTGTCAAATCTCTGAAATGCATTTTGTAAAATCTTGCATCTGTTCTGATACAATTCCGCATAATCTATTTCTGATTCATCTGCACCCCAGTTATACCCCAGGATTTCTTCCCTCTTCAAAAGCCCCTCATCGACCAGCCTGTCAAGATCTATAAAGTAGATATTTCCTGCACAGCCTGACATCGGCTGATATGGACTGTCACCATATATGGTAGGTCCGATAGGAAGTACCTGCCAGTATCTCTGCTTTAAGTCTACTAGAAGATCAACAAAGTTATACGCCTCTCTTCCCAAAGTGCCTATACCGTATGGCGATGGCAGACTCGCGATCGAAAGTAGTATTCCAGAGCCTCTGAGAATCTCTCTGGCTTCCAAATTTTCTCTCCTATTCTTATCTAAAATTTTTGTTTTTTTTCGTATCTGAGCTAATTTTATGTTCTCATATGCATTTTGTCAATTATTTTTGCCTCTTCAAGCTCATTTTTGCCACTTTTAACGGAAAGTGACACTTGTTTTTGGTAGATATCACTACGTTTTTTGAGTTTTTTTTCGAAAATTTCATTTTTCGAAATATTGCCTATTTACCCATATAAAGGTATAATTCATATATAAGATTTTGTTCATTGTCAAAGAAAAGGAGTAACTATTTTCATGGCTACGATTAAAGATATAGCGGCCCGTCTGGGTGTTTCCATAAGTACAGTTTCAAAAGGATTAAATGGAGCGAGCGATATCAGCGAAGAACTTCGCCAGACAGTGCTCGATACTGCTGTTGAAATGGGTTACAGCACAAAACGTTCCAGAAAGGTTGAGAACAGAAAGTTCTGCCTGCTCGTTGAGAATATGAATTATGAGTCCATAGATGAATTCGGTTATGATATTGTGCTTGGTTTCAAACAAAATGCGTTCAAGCACAAGTGGGATGTCGACGTAATTCCTGTCACGCAACAGCTTCAGGCAGATGAAAAATACGATACTTTTATTTTAAAAAATGGCTACTGCGGTGCTTTTCTCATGGGGTTTGCCCTGCATGACGAGTGGATGCAGCAGCTTAAAAATACCACAATGCCGACAGTACTTTTAGACAATTATATAGAGCGCAATCCAAATGTGGGCTATGTCGGTACAGACAGCTACGAGGGTATCGATCTTGCTGTCAGGCATCTACACAATCTAGGGCACAAAAAGATCGCATTTATCAACGGCTCTCTCTTCTCACTAGTTTCTGACCAGCGCCAGGAAGCTTTCGAGACTGCCATGCATGATGCCGGTCTCACTATCTATCCAGAGTTGATGGGACAAGGCTATTACATCCCTGAGACAGCTCAGTATTATGTATCAAATTTCATTGCCGCTGGTGCTACAGCTATCATATGTGGCAGTGACGCTATAGCAAAAGGTGTCATAGATCAATGCAATATTCATGGTTTCAAGGTCCCTGATGATATAAGTGTAATAGGCTTCGATGATATAAAACTCGCAGCCACACTCACACCGCCTCTTACCACTATCAGACAGGAAAGTAACGATCTTGGCCGATGCGCATACGTTATATTAAGTTCTCTGGTACACCATATACCGATAAGCCGTACCCAGCTGCGCCCTAAGCTTATAGAGCGTGAGTCAACAGCAAGGGTATCTTCAAACCGCAAGATGGCTGATTAAGGAGATTTTATGACCAAACGGCAACATGCAAAAATTTTAATTTCATATTCGCTTGCTTTTTGCAGTGCCATTACCCTTACAGCCTGCTCTTTTTCGGATGTATCTTATTTTTTTAAAAATTCCGAGGAAAAGCAGGCTCTTATGCACGAATCCCCAGGTTTCTGGGAGGATACGACACCGGTAGAAGGCAGTAGCAATCTTTCAATACTGCACAATGTAGCTTTCGAGGGACATCCTTATAACGATATCCGGCAGTTTGGTGACAATATCCTCATGGTTGGACAGGGAAGTTACAACAATTCCCTGATTGAGTCAGATGGCCAGACGATAGAATATTCATTTGATGTATATGATCCGTGGGCAAATGATATTGTTGCCACCTTAGACCATGACGAGACAAACTGCGATGACTATCTGATAAAAGATGATAACCTCTGGCTCATTGATTCTTCTTTAGGCAAGGCCACCATCTATGATAGCAAACTAGAGCAGATCGACACACAAAAATATACCCCTGAGGATGACTCCGACTCTGATTCATCTGATACATCTGCACAAAATAATGCCGGTAGTGATGATGATAGCTCTAATTCACTAATTCCAAATCCTGGCAATTATTATGATATGTCGCAGCTTTACACATCAGATGATGGTAAATACGCACTCGTTTCAGGTGTCTCACCAGAGACTTACAGATACGAGGTATCAAGTATTGATCTATCTTCTGACACCATCACCTGCACCTATGAAGGAGTGAGCTATTCACTTTGCAATGTGGATTCTGATGGCTTTGTAATAGAAACAGATGTATCAAACAATATATGGAACTATCACTCTGTGGATGGTTCAGACAATTTTTTCCAGTTGGCAGACGTGACAGATATAGACATGGCAGACGATGGTTCAATGCTTATGCGCCTGCAAAAAATGCCGGACAGCAATACATCAGAGGACCAGTACATAACCTATTACAAATACTCTCCAATTTCGGGTGTATCATCTTCATTTTCATATGATCTGGGTTTATATGGATCAGAAGATTTTACATTTTGCTCTGCAAACAGTGTTTATCTTTCTGACGCAGATTGCATGATGCTACTCCTGTATACCGCACAGTGTAATCCCGAGATACTTGTATGGTCACTGGCAGATGGCAAAAACGATTGCAATGCCGAGATCATTTTATATTCTGATAGTGATACACTGACCCAGGAACTGCGCGATAATGGTACATATGTCTCTCCTTATGCCGCGCTCGATCATGATGACAATAGCAGTGATATTGATAACGATAGTGACAACAGTAATCCCAGCGAAAATACAAACGACTACGGCAATTATGGAGATACAGTGACTATGATCTCAGATCCCCAAAGCTATGACTGGGGAGACCTGACAGACATAAATACACGTGCCGACGCACTGGAGCAGCAATATGATATTTCCATATATATTGGTGAAGAAGTTCCAAGAAGAATTGATTACTACAATATAAAGCAGATGAAAAATCCTGAGATATTAAGCAGTGCTTTTGATACGCTCGAACAGGTTTTAACATGTTTCCCAGACGGATTTTTCAAGCAGCTTAATTATGGAGATGTCAGAGGCTTACGAATATACTTATCAGGCACAATAAGCTCGGATAATTCCGACATGATAAATGAACCGAGTGGTTTTGTAAATGTGATAAACAGTCATGAGATTATGGTGCTCGACTGCAACTACAGTTGGGACTGGGGATATACAATAGCGCATGAGATGTCACATCTCATCGACCAGAAGCTTGATTTCATGCATAACTACAATGAAAACATTCAGTTTTCCGAAAGCAAATGGTCATCCTTTAATCCAGACAGTTTTTCATATGATGATACATATTCAAATTATGATCCGGATGATTCATCCAACTGGCAGACAAAATATTTCATCGACTCATATGGCACCACCTATGCCACTGAGGACAGAGCCGAGATCTTCGGTACCGCAGTAGACAATTATCTAAACGGAGTGACAGATGATACTCGTTTCTCTTCCGATAAACCAATCCATGACAAGCTGGATTACTATTGCAAATGTATACGTGATGGATTTGATACTACAGGATGGGCTGATGTGATGCCTTGGGAAGCCACATTAAATTAGATTCGATAATATCATATACTCAAACTTCTCACATATAAAATCTTAATGGTGCCGCCTGGGATGTGGGCTGTGCGGTTGCAAGTAGCCCGCACACCAGGCGGCACCACTCCAAAATAACGTGCGGGAAGTTTGAGTCAATAATAAAACCTCAAGTCATATTACTTGAGGTTTTTAATGGGCAGAGATGGATTCGAACCATCGAAGCAAGTTGCAGCAGATTTACAGTCTGTCCCCTTTGGCCACTCGGGAATCTGCCCAAGTATTCAATTACGATACTCGCTAAGTTTATCACATTAATGTAATGATTGCAAGGGTGAATGGTTACGAATTTTCTATAAATTGCAAAAAAAGTCTCGCGCCCCGCTCTATAAGCGGATTGCGAGACTTTTATCGAACATTGTTTACTATTTGATTTTAACAGATTTTCTTTCTGGTTCTTGTTTTTTTATAGAATTATCCTTTAAGAACTCATTCTTTCTGATTCTTAGCTCCTCGTATGCCTGTTTGTCTATATACTTTGACTTGCTCAATCCTCTTTTTTCAACTGGAGCCTTTGATTTGTTTGCTAGAGATTCCTTTAACAATCCCAAATTCAGGGTTGGACACTTTCTTTGCATCACAAATTCATAATAGCCTTCGTATTTTTCTCTGGCCATTTTAAACTCCGGCTGAATCTCTTCTTCGTTATGCATGGTCTCAAGCAACTTGACAACTACCTGCTTACGCAGCCTTCCGTTTAATGTATTCTGTCCTCCTATGCTGTTAGATGCACCATCATTCGTATGAATATTCAGATATTCTCTACAGCACCTATAAAGATCTGCAAGATTATCCACCGTATCAAGTCCTGTATCATACTTCTTGATTGCCGCTGTAATAGAATTAAAAACACCCTGGTGCTTGCTTCTTGAGCCCATATCGATTGCTGCAACAGTCATAAATCCTGTGATTGAATCTCCAAGCTTATTTTTCTGCATAATTTTCTTCTGCCGAACTACCGTTGCATATGAGTTCTCTTTTAAAGAATCAATCTTGTTTGTAATATCAATTCTGCACTTAGTAAATGCCTCTTTCTGATTCGTTGTCAGCAAGTCGAGCTTACTTTTGTCCAACTGATTCATGAACTCCTGATCGCGCGCCTTCAGCTCCTTTATTCTTTCCATAATATAGGACTGTACGGAATTAATCTTGATGGAGGTATCTCTGATTTCTGCCATTCTGAGCTTACCTTTCTCAATATCAAGCTTATTCAGTCTGTTAAGCTTATCCAACTCCTCCATCTTTTTCTTGGATTCTCTGATTTCATCGAATAATTGCTGACATCTGTCATTTACCTGCTTATCCACATCTACCAAGAATTTTTGCATGTCACTAACAAAATCCAGAATCTTCTTTGTATCAGAATCATTTGCTTCTTTTCTCAGATCCTCTATATGAGAATCCACCTCTTTTTTCTTATTCTCCCGAGTTTTCTCGTTTACCTTTTCCAAGGCTGCTCTCTTTTCTTTTTCTTCCTTGGCTGCTTTTTTTTCTTCCGCTTCTTTCCTCTTCATCTCATCGAGTTTTTGAAGTTTTTCATTCGCCCAGTCCTTGATTGTTGCCTGCACCTGCTTATCTGCAAATACTAACTTATCATATCGTTCTCTTCCATAATTTGTCCAATCACTATAATATCTCGGCTTTTCTTTTCCGCTGATGGAATTGGTATATCCTTTCGTAAGTGTCCAAACCTCCAGAATCGCTTCGATTGGATTTTCAACCTTCTCCACCTTTGGCCGACCGTAAACTGTCCCATACACACTGTTTAGATGCGCTACCACATCTTGCGCTTCCTCTCCATAGATCAGCTTATTGTAATCCTCAAGAAGAAGTTTCATATTTTTATTAAATTCCATGCACACCTTGACCGGATAGGTATTCTCTTTATCTGATTTGAAATTCTTCATCATCTGCTCGAACTGCTGAAGCTGCTCAGTAGGATCATCCGGAATCCTGTAAGCGCCCAGATTCTTCCTAAGATCCCCCTTTAGTCCAGCGATACAGTCATCTATTTTCCTCTCTTTTTCCGTCTTCTCCTGATTTTGTTTCTGTCTTTCCAGTTCTAAATGGCTTTCCAGTGATTTTTCAATTACCTGACTGATATCTACCTCGTCGAAGACATGCTTCGCATATTCCACTCTGCCATATAAAAGCTTGCCATTTTCACCGCTCCAGGAATTATAGTAATCCAGCTTGTTCTTTCTGGTTAAGGTGCTTGTATATCCCTTGGTAAGCGCCCAAACTTTCTGAATATTTTTCAGAGCTTCCCATGGATATTCGATCCTTTCAACCTTTTTCTGGCCAAAGACCTCACGTACCTGATTCAAATGCATAAGCATATCATTCGGTATCGTATCATAGCTTAGTATAAAACCATAATCAAAAACAAGTTGTGGTAATGCAGTCTTTAAGGTGATGATTGATTCCGCATGGTTTTCCTTATTCTCATTCTCGTTGCCAAACACTTCCAGCATGTCATTAAGCTGTTTTTTCTGATCTTCAAATTTATAAGGAATCGTAAAATCTGTTATATATTTCAAAAATTCCTCTCGAAGTCTTTGTCTGTTAAGCTTATATTTTTCTTGTTGACGGATTTTTTCCTGCTGTCGTTGTCTTTCTGCTTCTTCCTTCTGACGGATTACTTCTTTTTCTGCCTCAATACGTGCTCTTTCTTCTTCGGCTTTCTTACGTGCTTCCTCTGCTTCTTTTTCCAAGCGACGTCTTTCGTGCTCTTCTGCTTCCCGATGCCTGGCTTCTTCTTCCTGACGTTTTCTTTCCTCTTCTGCCCGAAGTTTTCTTTCCTCCTCCGCTTTTCTTGCTCTTTCTGCCCGATTTAATTCAGCCTTCTCTTCAAGTGCCTTCTGCTCTTGCTCTGCTTTTTTCAGGAACTCGCCATCTCCGTCATGATATGGAATGTTATGCGTCACTTCAAACTTCTCCATAAATGGCATAACATTTGTGATTGGAGTTGCCTCCACCTCTTCTCCATTTACTACCTTTGCTCCATTTTCCTTCTGCATTAGCTGCAAAATGCCCCATACTTCTGACATTTTCTCCATATACACTTGCTTAGACATAAGTTCCTTAGGAAATTGTTCTACTTCATCAAAGTGTGCAATCTTCAACGGAAGCAGAATTTCCTGGTAAAGAAAATCAAAACACTGTGTCATATCATCAGCATCTACAAATCCATTTTTGCTGATTCTCTGGTTTACTTCCAAAGCAAGCTTCAGTGTTTCCGGATCCAGGAAGAAGTTATATGAATAATTCTTCTTTCCGGAATTCCACACCTTCATAGATTCCTCCAGCTTATTCAATTCCTTTCTATAATCCTTCGGAATCACCGGAAGTGGTTTACGCGCTCTATCTCCATATGTATTTTTCGTTCTTTGATACAAATTATATGCCGACCACAAATAATGGCTATATAATTCAGGTCTGTCATATTCATACTTCTTATCCTGATTGCCACGTTTATGAATCTCTTTAAGAAAGTCAAACACCTCCATAACCTTATCCATGTAAGCCTTCGGTGTCTTCTCCGGAAAAATTTCTTCTATTGTCATTCCTCCTGTCATATGAAGTGGAACCAGAACTTGATTGTATAACTCCCTGAAGCTATCATTGAGGTCATTGTCGTTTACAAATTTTTGTTTCGTCTTTAATCTGTATGCTGTATTTAAAACAGCCTTAACAGCTATCTGCATTGGCCAGTGTTTTTTCAATGGTATCAAACTTCCATTTACGTTGATATCAAATTCCTCTGAAAGCGCATTCCATTCCTTAAGGTTCTCATCCCCCTCTGGAACATAATTTGCAGAAATCTCTTCATTCTCTTCTATTTCTTTTTTTCTTTCTTCCGCTCTCTTTTCAACTGTTGGATCATACTGACAATAATCAAGATTTACTGCTACTCGAAACCGTCCATACAATTCAGATAATTCATCAAATCCAAGCTTGTCATACTTCTTATCCGTTGGATTATGTGACTTATCCTGTATATACTTCAAAAACGTATAAACTTCGTCCATCTTATAGATAAATAACCGACCTGACATGGTATGCTCATCGATCTCACTCATTGCAACTGTCATACACAATGGTTTCATAATCTGATTCTTTAGTATATCAAAGGCTTGTTTCATCTGCTTTGTACTTACAAACTCATCATCCTTATCCACCTGTATATACAGATCATAAAGCTTGTCAAATCCAAGGTTTCTCACCGAACCAACCTGTTCATTTTCAATCTGAATATCCTTATATCCCGGCTTGTTATCCGTCCCGTTCCAAGATTCCTGAAACGGATATGTTTTTGAATCAACCGATATAATCCCCAAACCCAAAGCATTCAGATTCAGCCAACATGGTTTAAAAACTTCTTCATAATACCTTTTCAAATCACTCAGACAATCCTTATAATCCGGAATCACACAATTGATTGACTTGATATAGCAATAGGCATACTCAACCATTGTCCTATAATTTGAATAGGTCTCCTTCTCCCATTTTTCATATATGCTTATTCCCAGCTTTTTATACATAGTCTGCAAACGGTCAAAGGCAGCATTATCCAGATTTTCCGGATTTTTTATGATATTCCAATAATCCTCGAATACCGGTGGAACCACATCTAGAATCGTTTCATATGTTCCCTTTGGAATGTCCTCATGTACCAGCCAAAGATTATTAATCTCCTGCTTCATCTCCTCCTGTGATTCAGGAAATCTCATTGTATCCTGCATCCTCCGAAGACGAAGATCCATTTTTCCTATATTTGTTATTGAAAAATCATTCGGCATTGCTTTTCCTCCTATGAATATTCTTCTATGTTATTGATAGAAGTATACCACGCGAAGTGTGACAAAAGTGAGACAAAACAATAAAATGACAAAAAAAGACAGCCATCGATCAGCTGTCTTTTAGGAGAAGGTATTTTTACTATGGGGTATAGCAAAAACTATATAATGTATTGGGGGGTTTTTACGGTTATTATAGTATCATGATTGTCACAATAAGTGTTCACAAATCGCACAAAAATTTAGGTTTGTTTTTATGCAATTTGTACAGTACTTTACTCCCAATTCATGATTCTGTCCTCGTGATATTGCACAAAAGCCATATTTTGCTATAAATATTCAGTACAGAAATATGCGGTACCGCATATTTCGTAAGAAAATATATATTATTTAATAGCAAGCGCTCATCAGCGTAGCTGATTTTCAATGCGCTTGCGGCTCGCAACTGTAAAAGTACTGAACAGTTGTGGCTATTTTTTAAATAATGCTTCAAACTCATCTCTTGAGATCTTTTCTTTCTCAAGAAGAAGCTCTGCACATCTGTCAAGCACATCGCGATATTCGGCGATCATGCTCCTTGCCTTGGCATATGACTCGTCGATGATTCGTTTTACTTCTTCATCGATAGCTGATGCTATGCCCTCGCTGTAGCTCTTTGTATGAGCAAGGTCACGACCTATGAATACCTCATCATCATCGTCTGCATAGCAGATAAGTCCGATGTTCTCTGACATACCATATTTGGTTACCATCTCACGCGCGAGCTTTGTAGCCTGCTTGATATCCTGTGATGCACCTGTTGTAATATCATCAAACACAAGTTCCTCTGCAACTCGTCCACCGAGATCTACGACAATCTCCTGGAGCATACGTCCCTTGGTATTAAACATCTCGTCCTTTTCAGGAAGTGGCATGGTATATCCTGCTGCACCTACACCTGTCGGAATGATGGATACCGTGTATACAGGTCCTACATCCGGAAGGAGATGGAACAGAATAGCATGTCCAGCCTCGTGAAATGCCGTGATACGTTTCTCTTTGTCGGAGATGATACGGCTCTTCTTCTCAGCTCCTATTCCTACCTTTACAAACGACTTTTTGATATCTTCCTGTGTGATATATTCTCTGTTTTCTGATGCAGCACGGATCGCTGCTTCATTCATGAGATTTTCAAGATCTGCTCCTGTAAATCCTGCTGTTGTCTGTGCTACCTGTTTTAAATCTACATCTTCGGCAAGTGGTTTTTTCTTGGCATGGACATTTAAGATTTCCTCTCTTCCGCCCACGTCTGGTCTTCCTACTACTATCTTTCTATCAAAACGCCCCGGACGCATGATGGCAGGATCGAGGATATCAACACGGTTGGTGGCTGCCATAACGATAATTCCCTCGTTTACGCCAAATCCATCCATCTCAACAAGCATCTGGTTAAGTGTCTGCTCGCGCTCATCATGTCCACCGCCCATTCCTGTTCCACGGCGTCTGGCAACTGCATCTATCTCATCGATAAATACGATACATGGTGCGTTTTTCTTGGCATCCTCGAAGAGATCTCTCACTCGTGATGCACCGACTCCAACAAACATCTCCACGAAATCAGATCCTGAAATCGTAAAGAATGGTACTCCAGCCTCTCCGGCAACTGCTTTTGCAAGAAGTGTTTTACCTGTTCCCGGAGGTCCTACGAGAAGAACTCCTTTAGGGATTCTGGCTCCAAGCTTTGTATATTTGCCCGGTGCTCTTAAGAAATCGACGATCTCTGCGATCTCCTCCTTTTCTTCTTTGAGCCCTGCCACATCACCAAACTTGATATGATTTTCTTCCTGAGTGGTGAGTTTCGCACGGTTTTTTCCGAAATTCATCATCTTGCCGCCTCCACTCTGGGATGCGGCATTGTTGTTCATTATCATGAAAAGTACAAAAACAGCTCCAAAAACGAGCAGATATGGAAGTAATGTCATTATCCAGCTTTCAGCCGGGACATCTGCTACTACATAATCTGTGTATCCTGCCTTGGTCATAGTCTTTTCTATTTCATTGACATCCGATACATAAAGCACCTTCGATGAACCATCCTCGAATTTTACTTCAAGACTTCCTGTAGGTATCTCCCTGTTTTGTACTACTTTGACACTTTTTACCTGATCCTTGCTCAGGTCCTTTTCAAACTGGCTCTGCGTGTATGAGTTGGATGTAGCTCCGGCACTCAGCCAATACCAGATACAGATAACCGCAAATACTATAATGACATATACACCTATTCCACGCATACTACTTCTTCTGTTATTCAATTTGCCTCTCCTTTAACTTATAATTCACCCTCGACAAAGCCGATATATGGCAGATTTCTAAATCTCTGGTCATAATCAAGACCAAAGCCGACTACGAATCTGTCTGGAATGACGAATCCGGTAAAGTCTACATTTACATCATCTACTACACGACGCTCCGGCTTGTCTAAAAGTGTACATATGGTAAGACTTTTTGGATTTCTCTGTACCAGAAGCTTTGAAAGCTTGCTTAAAGTATTTCCAGAATCAATGATATCCTCAATGATTATGACATTTTCTCCCTCAATTGAATGCTCGAGATCCTTTTTGATCTTTACATTGCCTGATGACTCTGTGCCTGCTCCATAGCTGGATACTGACATAAAATCAATAGTCATCGGAAGATCAATTCTCTTTGCAAGCTCTGTCGTAAAGAATATGGAACCCTTTAAGATACATATAAGGTATACCGACTGACCTTTGTACTTCTCCGTGATCTGTGCTCCGATCTCCGCAATACGTGCATTGAGCTGTTCTTCTGTCAAATAAACCGAAATATCATATTTCTTTGAAAAATCCATTTTGTTCTCCTCCATAAAATGTG
The DNA here is from genome assembly GCA_963641405.1 of bacterium. Taxonomy (GTDB): domain Bacteria; phylum Bacillota; class Clostridia; order Lachnospirales; family Lachnospiraceae; genus Roseburia. The sequence continues at coordinate 45,814 of CAVICC010000013.1, forward strand.
ATTTCTAATACCTCTTTTGACTGTGGATCGACAAGTGCGCTCTGTCCTGACCTGCCTCCGATGATACTCTGGATCAGGGAATTCTGTGCTATAAGCCACATTCTATCTCTCTGCTCTGACGGCACTTTTTCGTTAATAAAAAAGGCCTTGAGCTTTTTTGTGTGCCCTTTGTCATCCACAACTATATAATCACCGGCTCTTCGTTTTCTGATTTCAAAGCCTTTTTTCATCTTATCATAATCAAGCCATTTCGTATATGGTTTTTTAGGAATTTTGTCCATTTTACCATCAAAAGTGCTCACCTTAAGTGTTATATATGAGCTATTTTCAAGAGAGATTTTCTTTTCTTCCCCTGAAGAGGCAATTTGCGACAGTTCAATTTCCGATATGATTATTTCTGCTGTCGCACCATGGTTTCCGATAACCAGGTTGTGTTCCTGTTCATTACTACTTTGCACGGCACTAGTTTTCCTCTTCCTAAGAATTATCCTGTCATATGATCTGACAGCCATTATACCATATGGCAGATCTACAGATCGCCCCGACTGCATGCCGGCAAGTTCTATAAGCATGGCAATATGCGTGCTTCCAATATCTTTAAGCCTGCCGGAAGCCATATGTATACACTCGCGTGCGACACCGCTTTTGAGGGCTGGGTGTAACATATTAAATACCTCTATGCGAATCACCACCGCTTCATTTTCCATGTATATGGTTTCATCACTCGCTTTCTGTACCTGCGTAGCAAAAAAATCATACATGCTCTCAAGTTGTCTGGCGCTCTCATTGATATGTTCTACTGCACGGTCATTGATCTGTGTAAATATAGGAAACACATCGTGCCGAAGCTTGTTTCTGGAATATGTCGTGTCAGTATTCGTCGCATCTGTAACGAAGTGCTGTCTTTTTTCATTTAGATATGTCTCTATATCCGCTCTTGATGCCGTAAGAAGTGGTCTGATATAGGTAACACCATTTTTTTTAGAAACCGGGTGGATTCCAGTAAGACCTTTTACTCCGCTGCCGCGAAGCATCTGAAATATAACAGTCTCCGCATTATCCTCCTGATGATGCGCAACAGCAACCAAAACTGCACATCCGTCTGTTCCATGCTTTTTTGCTTCCTCCTCAAATGCCGCGTAACGCAGTATACGGGCAGCTTCCTCAAGTCCAAGCCCTGTGCTCTTTGCGTATGACGGCACATCTACAGGATGCATATGACAGACAATCTCCAGCCTTTTGCACAAATCCATGGCAAACCTGGCATCTTTTCTGCTTTCTTCTCCGCGGATGCCGTGTTCCACATGCACCGCTTCAAGTGAAAAGTCAAGCTCCCAGCTTAACTCCTTTAATAAAAGCAGCAAACATACCGAGTCTGCACCGCCCGAAAGTGCCGTGATAACGCAGCTCCCTGGCTGTATCATTTTGTTTTGCAATATATATTCTTTGGTTTTTTTTAATATCATTCTCCCAGATTCCTATGCATCAAGAAAGAGATACTTACATATCAACTGTATCGATATAAAGTATCCCATTCCTATAATATAAATTATTTATCTTTCTCTTTAAAAATGATCTCGTTGTCATATGCCAGTCCGAGTTTACTCTTAGCAATATCCTCTATATACTGGTCGCTCTGCATATACTGCTCAAGCCCCTGTATCTCATCTGTACGCTCTGACTCCTGTGTATATTGTTTCTCAAGCTCTGCTTTCTGCTGTGCATATGCAGACTCTTTCTGCTTTAGCTGCACTACCTGAACTATCATCACAACAAGAAATGCGATAACTATGATAGAAACGCTTAAAGTTCCGCCTCTTTTTCCTCGACGTCTACTCATTATTCCTCCTTAGGGTGCTCTATATATACTCGAATAAATCTTTTGCTTCCTCTTTTTTGGTAGTCTCAAGGAGGTTAAGAACCCTCACCTTGACTGTTTTCTGCCCAAATGCTATCTCTATTTCATCTCCGACCTTTACATTGACAGAAGCCTTTGCCTGCTTGCCATTGACCATGACTCTTCCGGCATCACATGCCTCGTTGGCTACCGTGCGTCTTTTAATAAGACGCGATACCTTCAAAAATTTGTCTAATCTCATTATTACCCTCTTTGTTTACAAAAATGGGTGGAGTCATAAACTCCACCCACTTGATCATTCAACTTATACTTATATTAGTTAAGAGAATCTTTTAAAGCTTTACCAGCTTTGAACTTAGGAGCCTTAGATGCTGGAATTGTCATCTCTGCACCAGTCTGTGGATTTCTACCTGTTCTAGCTGCTCTCTCAGAAACCTCGAAAGTACCGAATCCAACTAACTGGATTTTCTCACCTTTCTTTAATTCCTCTGCAACAACATCTGTAAAAGCCTTTAAAGATGCCTCTGCGTCCTTCTTTGATACTCCGGCTTTCTCTGCCATAGCTGCAACTAAATCTGCTTTGTTCATGTTAAAATTCCTCCTCTGGATTTTCTTAATTTATATAATTCGAGCTTTTTCCCAAATTACCTACATCAATATATATACTTGTTTTTCCCATGTTTGTCAAGAAAAATGCGCTATTTCATAGGGTTTAACCTATTTTTAGGTTGTGTTTAATCCCAAAAGTGATGTAAGTGTGGAAACATAGTCTGCCAACTCGTCATTTGTCAGACTATTCAATATACTATCAGAGGAATTCTTGCCTGAATTTTTAGTTGTTTCCGATGATTTTTCAGAAGTCTGCTCGGAACTTTTTTCTGTTGCGCGCTCTGACGCAGTCTGCGATGGTGTCTGCGCTGTAGCTCCCGATGAAATGCTGTCCGAACTGTTATCTGTGCTGTCACTATCTGCTCCATCATTTATCGTGATTTGTATTGTAGCCTCAGCCGAGTTCACATAAAGAGTCCTCGTCCACGTATCATAGCCATCCGCAGTCACCTTAAGCGCATGCTTTCCGTAGGTGATTTCTACAGGCTGCGAGTAATCTATCTGATTTCCATCAACAAATATCTTCGCCTCCGCCACATCAACCTGGAAAAGTATATTGCTCTTCTGTGGACCATCACCTTTTAGATCGTCAAGATCAATCATAGTCGTTTTACCTCGCTTTATCTCTATATCCGTTGTGCCGCCCCAGCCATTATTTGCCACAGCAAGCGTATATGCTCCCTCCGGTACTTCAAGTGACATATCAGTTGTGATCTCTGCAAATATGCTGTTGCCAAGTTGCAGAAAACTGCCTTCAAATAGCGATGTATTCTCAAGTTGCAGTGTACCATGTCCTGTTTTTACTGCTACTGATACTATCTGTTTGTCTATCCCAACTACAGACAATGTATCCTGCGATGTGATGCTGTCAGTTTCAATTACATCATCACCGGAAAATATCATAGTGTTGTCATCTATCCGGTATTTCGTGTTTCCTATAGTGAGCATTCCTTTGTCTTTATCCACAGTAAAATTCTTCACGTTGTCATTTGTCCACACTTTATCGGATTTTTGTACCTGTTTTACCTTTCCGTTGCTGTCCGTCCCTACAATATACACAGCATCGCCCTGTCCAATATTGCCGACAGACATGTGATCTCCATATTTGTTCAAAAATTCTGTGCCCAAACCATAGTAATACTGATATTCTAGTCCTGATGTGTAACTGTAGGCCTTTATTGTCTCATGTACACTATCGATGTCTGACACAATAAACAGATCCTCTGTGGATTTTTGTGATTTTTCCTTGTTTGTCGTGTTGCTTTCGAAATCCTCAGTTGTGGAGTCGTTTAAACTGCTATGAAATTTTCTCACACCGTCATCTGTATCCTGTTTTTCGCATGCTTCAAGTGATAACACAAGCATGCAGACCACACAGAATAATCTTATGACCTTCTTCATCTGCATTTCCCTCTATTGATTCATATTGCAAAAAATACCCCCTCAAATGATCAATGTCTGTTTATCATTTGACGGAAGGTATTATTTTATCCGCAAGACTCTTAAGTTTTTCGTATTCATTGAGGGTTGGATCATCCAACACCATCTCATAAAGCTCGTCGAGTATAGCTCCAAGCTTCGGTCCCGGCTCCACTCCCATTTTGATGAGGTCGCTGCCGTTTATCTTCAAATCTTTTTTGGATACACACTGATCCTCTGCCAGCACCTCGTTGTATACACGCTCATATTCGGCTATATATTCAAGCTTTTCATCACGCTTATACATGCTCTGTCCGAGTACGTCAGCTCTTTTTACCTCAAACAGCAGTGGAAAAAGCTCCACTCCTATGCGGCTCATTGCGCGCCTTACATTGCGCTGCGTGATAGCCGGCCTGTCATCGTGCTCCTTTACAAGTTTGCAGCAGCAATCCGTTGTCCTGTTATCAAATTTCAAACGACGCAGTATCTTTCGCGACATATCTGCTCCCACAACCGGGTGCTTTTTGAAATGATCCTGCCCCTTATCATCTGTGGTAAGGCACACCGGCTTTGCAACGTCGTGAAGCAGCATTGTAAGCCTAAGGACCTTGTCAGCACGTACATTTTCCAGAGTGTGGATCGTATGCTCACCAACACTGTACATATGATGCTTGTTGTGCTGAGGTGTCTCCATCATCACATCAAACTCCGGCATGAACACCTTTGTAAGCCCCAGCTCATACAGATCGCGCATCATCTGCGGATGATTTGATGTCAAAAGCTTTACCAGTTCAACCTGTATACGCTCCGCGCTCACCTTTGCCATGGTCGCTGCCAGCTCTTTTATGGCTGCTCTGGTCTCATCTTCTATTTCAAAACCAAGCTGCGCAGCAAATCTGACTGCCCGGAACATCCTTAGGGCATCCTCGCTGAACCTGTCATGCGCACAGCCTACACACCTTATCACATGCTCTTTCAGATCCCTTATGCCGTCAAATTCATCCACAATGCCCGTCCTGTGATTATACGCCATGGCATTGATCGTAAAATCACGTCTCTCTAGATCAAGTTTCAAATTAGACGTAAAAGTGACTTCCTTCGGATGACGCGCATCCTCATATTCTCCATCTATCCTGTAGGTTGTGACCTCATAGCCCACATGATCCAGCATGACAGTGACTGTGCCATGCTGGATACCTGTGTCTATTGTATGGTTAAAAAGCTCTTTGACCTGCATCGGCTTTGCCGAGGTGGTGATGTCCCAGTCCTGCGGTTTCCTGCCAAGGAGGCTGTCACGCACACAGCCGCCTACCGCATATGCCTCGAAGCCATGCTCGTAGAGCCTGTCTATTATGAAGTTGACATTCTGCGGTAAATCTATGTGCATTTCTTTTCTCCTATTTATGTGAATGAGCCGCTTGCTGCCACCGATTTGCGAGATAAATATTCGTAGACGGATGATTACAAACGCAAGCGTAGCGGTACTACGCCGAGGCTTGTAACATTCGTATACGGGAATTTAGGTGCGAATCTATTAGTATGCTTTTCCCCAGTATACCAGTTTATGTGCCGGCTTTCCACAGCATACACAGACATCTGAAATCTGCTCCTGATCGTTGAATGGCATACAACGGCTTGTAACTGTTGTGTCCTCTTTGATCTTGTTCTCGCATGCCTCATCGCCACACCACATAGCACGGATAAATCCCGGCTTTGTCTCTGCGATCGCTTTGAACTCATTGTAATCATGGGCATCATTTATATGGCTTGCAAGGAATGCCTTTGCTCTCTCGAGCATATCATTCTGCATTGTCTCGAGTACCTCTGCAAGCTTTTCATTTGCCTCATCGAGAGATACGATTGTCTTTTCTCTTGTGTCGCGACGAACAATAACACACTGGTTTTTCTCGATATCCTTTGGTCCAAGCTCGATACGGACTGGAATTCCCTGAATTTCCTGCTCTGAGAATTTCCATCCCGGAGTTTTGTCTGATGCGTCGATCTTTACACGGAAGTCTTTTGAAAGTGCATCCTTAAGATCGTAAGCCTTGTCTAATACTCCGTCCTTCTGTTGCTGGATTGGAATAACCATAACCTGTGTTGGAGCGATCTTTGGTGGAAGTACAAGTCCTGAATCATCTCCGTGAACCATGATGATAGCACCGATAAGACGTGTTGAAGCGCCCCATGATGTCTCATGGCAGTACTGTAATTTGTTCTCTTTGTCTGTGTACTGGATGCCGAACGCTCTGGCAAATCCGTCACCAAAGTTGTGTGATGTACCTGACTGGAGAGCTTTTCCGTCATGCATGAGTGCCTCTATTGTATAAGTAGCCTCTGCTCCGGCAAATTTCTCTTTGTCTGTTTTTCTTCCCTTTACCATAGGGATTGCAAGGTATTTCTCACAAAAATCAGCGTAAATATTGAGCATCTGTACTGTACGTGCCTCTGCCTCCTCGGCTGTTGCGTGTACCGTATGTCCTTCCTGCCATAAGAACTCTGATGAGCGAAGGAATGGACGTGTTGTTTTCTCCCAACGAACTACTGAACACCACTGGTTGTATACCTTTGGCAGATCTCTGTGTGACTGTACTATCTTGCTGAAAAGCTCACAAAAAAGTGTCTCTGATGTTGGTCTTACAGCAAGTCTCTCCTGAAGTGTCTCAAGACCTCCCTGTGTAACCCATGCTACCTCAGGTGCAAATCCCTCTACGTGATCCTTTTCCTTCTGCAGAAGGCTCTCTGGAATAAACATTGGCATGTAAACATTCTCTACGCCAGTCTCTTTGAACATTGCGTCGAGGTTTTTCTGTATATTCTCCCAGATGGCATAACCATTGGGTTTAAAGATCATACATCCCTTTACAGATGAATAATCCATCAACTCTGCTTTCTTCACAACATCTGTATACCATTGTGCGAAATCTTCCTCCATGGAAGTGATGGCTTCTACTAATTTTTTCTCCTTAGCCATTGCTTTTCTCCTTTTATATTGAAATATTCTATGATATACAGGGCTTTTATGTCTCATCCCTGCCCTGCACCATGCATGATTTGTTACTGCTGCATATTATAATATAGTATAAACAGTAACGATAGTTTTACTAACATATATTATTCCATAAGTCCGCTGATGTCAACTGTTTCAAGGTTTCATGAGCTATTGCTACTGTTTCAAGGTTTCATGAGCTATTGCTACTTTCTCGGTGTAGTGCGGGTCACTAAGGTATACATCGATGATACCTTTTGACCCTTTAATCCTATTATCATAAAATGTTCAAGTGCTTTTTGGATAAATTTGTGCTAAAATAATTATTTAGTGCCATACTCGTTGTGACACTTCAAATGGGGTGTAATGGTTGCTGACCACACTGTAGTGTATAAAACAGCAGCTTTGCCCCAACACTTTTGCCCCAATGCTAAGGAGAATTTACAATGGATAATTATAACCGCGGACTGGCAGCAGGAATCCCTATCGCACTGGGATATCTGTCAGTTTCATTTACTTTCGGTATCATGGCGGTGTCTTACGGACTGGCATGGTGGCAGGCTGTACTTATCTCGATGACCACGGTCACATCTGCCGGACAGTTTGCCGGAATAGGTATCATGATGCATCCGGGACAGTATTTTCAGATGCTGATCTCACAGATCACTATTAATATAAGGTATTCTTTTATGTCTATCTCGATCGGACAAAAAGCTGACTCTCGTTTTAAAGATATCTCACGCTGGATACTCGGCTTTATGATGACAGACGAGGTTTTTGCCGTGGCAAGTCAGGATGCCTCGGTAAGCCGCAGCTTTTTCGCAGGACTTATTACGCTTCCTTATATAGGCTGGTCTGCCGGAACTCTGTTTGGTGCGATACTTGGAAGTGTGCTGCCAGACAGGCTTATGAGTGCACTCAGTCTTGCTATATACGGTATGTTTGTTGCTATCGTTGTACCCGAAATGAAAAAGTCACGCGCTGTCGTGTTTGTTGTGGTACTGGCACTCGTGCTTAGCTGTATGTTTTACTATATTCCACTGCTGTCGAAAATCTCAAGCGGTATAACCATCACGGTAGTTGCTGTTGTGGCTGCGGTTGTCGGTTCGCTGCTGTTTCCGGTTGCAGATGAAGACTAAATAACTCAAACCTCCCACATATAGAATGCTTCTGGTGCCACCTGGGGTGTGGGGCTACTCGATTGTCGATAGCAGAACTCGCTTCGATTGCTAATTTGTTGGCATCGGTTTTGGGCTCTTATGATTATTTATGTTCATT